>CAVFIY010000133.1:0-3200 GCA_963622435.1 Bacteroides uniformis
AAACCATCCTGCTCCATGCCGATATGCCGGCGGAGCAGCAGCACGAGTTCTTGGAGCGTGCCTACCAGCAGGCAGGGCGTTTGAGCAATTTGGTGGAGGATATCTCGATGCTCAACAAATTGGATTTGCAGGAGCAACTCTACGACCGTTTGGAGTTGGAGTTGAGTTCGGTGGTCAAGAATGTGGTGGATGATGTGTCCGACCGCGCGAAGGAGTTAGGGGCGAAGATTTACTATAATGTACCCGACCATATTATCATTTCGGGGAACTATACCCTGTTGTATTCTATTTTCCGCAATATCGTCGATAATGCATTGAGCCATGTCGGCAAAGGGGTAGAGATACATATCGATTGCACAGGGCAGGCACCGAGTTATATCTATTTCTCAGTCTATGACAATGGCCCCGGCGTTCCGCAGGAGTGCTTGCCGCACCTTTTCGAGCGTTTCTATCGTGTGGATAAGGGGCGCAGCCGTAAGTTAGGCGGCACGGGGTTAGGCTTGTCCATCGTCAAGCACGCCGTGCAGTTCCACGGCGGAACTATCACGGCACTTAATCGCGAGAAAGGCGGTCTGGAGTTCCAGTTCTCCCTTGCACGACACTTGGGGGAGAAGTTATGACACATTGCTAACGCAATGAACAGAAAATAGGCACTGCCACAGCGGTGTCTTTTTTTTTGAACGGACGGCTATCGCCGTATGGACATAAATTAGAATAAATGTTTTCTTTCTCCAAATACACGAAAAATTATTCAAATATATCCGAGAAATATATTGAATTATATTTGGATAATTAATGGCAATATTTGTCAACCCCAAACACTATACGCTGCCTTAATGAACAATTTATGGTAATACGCGATAGCGTCCGTCCCAAAAGCACACGCGCAATGAAGTTACCTGAACTTATGTGCGAAGCCGATGGACAGCAGTTCTCGGAACTGGATTTTGGCTTTCTCGTCGCCCGTATAGATAACGGTATTGTCGTAGCGGGGGTGTAGCATCACGCGTGCGGAGAAGAAGCGATTGATGATAAAATCACAGTTCACCTCCAAGTCCAACTCTATCTTCTTGTAGTTGCTGTACATATAGAATTTCGTCTCCAGCGACACCTCTCGCACGGGTTTCCACACATACTCCACACGCAGCGAACTACCCAGTTCGCTCAATGTTTTCTTGCCCGACTTCACGCCATAGTCGGTCTGTTTCATGTTCACCGTATCGCCCACATGCACCAGTTTGTACGCCAACGGGGAGAACGACAGGCTCAATCCTTTGACGGGCTTATAGTCCAAACCGAGTGCCAGATTGAGCCGCAGCGGCGAGAGCGGCGCCGACTTCTTGTCGTGCGTATTCGCCTTATAAGTATTGAGAAAGCGCGTCTCGAACTCGGCGGAGAAAGAGTAGAACAGTTTCGTCCCGACTGCCTTGTAGTTGGCCTTCGAATAGAGGCGGAATAGGTCATCCGTAGTGTTCACCTTACGCAACGAATCGCCGCTCACCGTCGAGCCGCCCATGCGCCACTCGCCCGTGTTCTCCCAGGTGAACTTATCCGAATAGTACCCTATCTCGCCCTTGCATATACTGAGTGCGGCAAAACTCGACGACCCGCCCTGGTACCAGTTGGACGACACATAGTTCTGCGTGAGTTGCAGCATTATCTTTGCCTCTTTGCGCCACGGCGAATGCATATCACGAATCGCCCGCATGACGGCATTTCTATCCTCCTCCGCATCTTTGATGAGCGAACGCTCCACTATCAGCACAGGCGGCACCTCGTGCAACTCCTCGTGCAGTGTGGCATTCAGTTGGCGTAGCGAGTCGAGTTCCACCGAGTCGCGGTAAGCCTGCGCCAGCAGCGAATCCCGCCGCAGCACCTCTGCCACCGTCAGCGTATCGCCCGTGCTATCCGCCCTACCCCGCAACTGTTGTGACTGTTGCGCCACCAGTTCCAACAACAGTTGGTCGATGTCGCTCGTCTGCTCCAAATCCTGCAGGTGAATGGTATCGGTGAGTGTGCCGGCATACGACGAAGCCGTATAGAGTGTGTCCTGCGTAGTAGCACCGGCAACCACGCACAACCATACCAATCCCAGTATGCTAAGGCATTTTCTCATAAATACACAACCAATGAATGACAAGCGTGCCGTATGCAACATACGGCACGCTTGTTATGGTATCTACAACTTACAATACGCCACCATTCTCCAAGCGCCCGTGGCACTGTTTGTATTTCTTGCCGCTTCCGCAGGGGCAAGGGTCGTTCGGACGCGGTTTCTTATCCACATGGATAGGCATCGTGTGCTGCGGTTCGCGGGTATCACGCCCCGCCGCAGCCGCCTGCCCGCTCTGCTGTGCGGCACGCGCCACGGTGTCCTTCTGCGTGCGATAGCGCGAGTAATCCTGGCGGCGTTGCTCTTGCGCCTGCTGTACCTGCGTCGGGTCGGCAGTCGGTATCTGCCCGCGCAGCAGGATAGCAATCGCACGGCGGTTGAGCGCGTCCAGCATACGGCTGAATATACCGAACGACTCTATCTTATAGATCAACAGCGGGTCTTTCTGCTCGTACGAAGCGTTCTGCACGCTCTGCTTGAGGTCGTCCAACTGGCGCAAATGCTCTTTCCACTCGTCGTCGATGACATAGAGCAGCATACGCTTCTCGAACTCCCGAATCACCTCTTTACTATCGCTCTCTGCCGCCTTCTTGAGGTTGACGGCGATGTTATACACCTTCTTGCCATCGGTGATCGGGATGAGGATATTCTCGTACATAGTCCCCTTCTCCTCATATACCTTTTGGATAACGGGGTTTGCCACCTGTGTCAGTTTCTCCATACGGCGTTTGAAGGTATCGAGTGCCGCCTCTGCCACTTGCTCACTCAGCGCAGCCGCTTTCGTGCTGTGGAAAGTCTCCTCGTCGAAAGGCACTTCCATAGCAAAAGTCTGCATCACCTCAAACCGCAAGCCCTCGTAGTCGTTCGCCTCACGCGCCTCTGTCACAATGGTCTCGGCGGTGTCGTATATCATGTTCGTGATATCCACCCCGATACGCTCGCCCATTAGGGCGTGGCGACGCTTGGCGTAGATGACATTCCGCTGTTGGTTCATCACATCGTCGTACTCTATCAGTCGCTTACGGATACCGAAGTTATTCTCCTCCACTTTCTTCTGCGCACGCTCGATAGAGTTGGAAATCATCGA
>CAVFIY010000133.1:3735-5836 GCA_963622435.1 Bacteroides uniformis
GGGATAACCACCACATCGAGTTTGTATATATTCCAGAACTCGCCTGCCTCCGTCTCGGCAGTACCCGTCATACCCGCCAACTTATTGTACATACGGAAGTAGTTCTGCAGCGTGATCGTGGCAAAAGTCTGGGTTGCCCCCTCCACTTTCACATTCTCCTTCGCCTCCACGGCTTGATGGAGTCCGTCAGACCACCGACGCCCTTCCATGACACGCCCAGTCTGCTCATCGACTATCTTCACCTCGTTGTTGTCGATGATATAGTCAATATCTTTCTCAAACAGCGTGTATGCCTTAAGCAACTGATTGACAGTGTGTACACGCTCGGACTTGATGCTGTAGTTCGTCATGATGTCGTCCTTGCGCTGCTGTTTCTCTTCCGCTGTCAGCGTGGTGTCGTGTTCCACCTCTGCCACCTCGCTACCCACATCGGGCAGCACGAAGAACTGCGGATCTTCCGTCGTCCCCGTCAGGGCATCGATACCCTTATCCGTCAGTTCGATCGTCTTGTTCTTCTCGTCGATAACGAAATAGAGTTCATCGGTGGCAATATGCATATTCTTCTCATTCTCTTGCAGGTAGAATTCCTCCGTCTTCTGCAAACGCACTTTGATACCCGGCTCTGAGAGGTATTTAATCAACGCCTTATTCTTCGGCATACCTTTGAACGAGCGGAACAGTGCCAACTCACCGGCTTCTCGCTCCTTCTCATCGGTGCTGCCCATTTTGGCTTTCGCCTCGGTAAGCAACTTGGTCGTCAGCGTCGTCTGGGTGCGTACCAACTGCTCTACCCGGTGCTTGTATTCATCGAACATTTGGTCTTCACCCTTCGGCACAGGACCACTGATAATCAACGGCGTACGGGCATCGTCTATTAGGACGGAGTCCACCTCATCGACAATGGCGTAGTTATGCCCCCGCTGTACCAAATCGAGCGGCGAGGTCGCCATATTATCGCGCAGGTAGTCGAAACCGAACTCGTTGTTCGTACCGAAAGTAATGTCGCACGCATAAGCACGACGACGCTCGTCGCTGTTGGGGCGATACTTATCGATGCAATCCACAGTCAGTCCGTGGAACATATAGAGCGGACCCATCCACTCGGAGTCGCGCTTGGCGAGGTAGTCGTTCACTGTTACGACATGCACGCCCTCGTGCGTCAGCGCATTGAGGAACACAGGCAGCGTTGCCACCAGCGTCTTACCCTCACCGGTCGCCATCTCGGCTATCTTTCCTTGGTGGAGTACCACGCCGCCTATCAACTGCACATCGTAGTGCACCATATCCCAGCGCACCTCGTTGCCGCCCGCAGTCCACGAGGTATGATAGACAGCCTTGTCGCCGTCAATATCCACAAAGTCGTAACGGCTGTCGGCAGCGAGGTTTTTGTCCTGCTCCGTTGCCGTTACCACAATCGTATCGTTCTCGGCAAAGCGGCGTGCGGTCGATTTCACAATCGCAAAGGCTTCGGGCAGCACCTCATTCAGCACCGCTTGATAGTCCTCTTTTATCTCCTTTTCGAGTTTGTCTATCTCTGAATAGACTTTCTCGCGTTGGTCTATCTCGAGCGACTCGATACTCGCCCGCAGGTCGGCAATGCGCTGTTTCTTATCCGCCACATGGAGGCGTATCTTCTCCATCAGTGCGGCACTACGCGCACGCAGCGCATCGTTGTCGAGTGCGTCAATCTCCGTGTAGGCGGCTTTTATCTTCTCCACATACGGCATAATCGCACGCATATCTTTCTGCGACTTATTGCCAAAGATTTTGGTAATCAGTTGAATAAAGTTCATATCTTTCTATTAATTAGACCTCTCCAAGCCCCTCCAAAGGAGGGGGTGTCAAAGTCGGATTGCACATTTAGCCTGCAAAATTACCATTTTTTTCTGACTTACACAAGGTCGTAGCACATTTTCTCTATTATTGTTCTTTTTCGTACTACCGTTGCGATAAATTATTTAATTATGCATATCTCACAATCTTATGTAGAGCAGCACATCCGGCAGCAGATACCTCCTACCCTCTTTTTTTTACCCTACTATGTAGTCCATATAAAGCAGCACATCCGACAGCCTGGGGGCGTGGGTGTCCTCACCCGCGG
>CAVFIY010000134.1:0-3732 GCA_963622435.1 Bacteroides uniformis
GACCATTGTATTGTGCTTATATACGCTCATACAGCAGCGGGAGCCTCTATTGGCACGAATAGGTATGGGCATAGGGCTATTGCCCGTAGTTGCTGGGCTACTAATCACGGAAGGTCGCACCGGACTGCTTACATTTGTAGGCATTCTCCTCATTACACTTCTCTACTATACGCTACACAACAAGAAGTGGATTTTGATACCATTTATTATCCTATTAGCGTTAGGCGGGGGAGTGGGTCTTTCGCATAGAGACCGCTTTCAAGAAGCAACGACACAGAAAAATCCGCGACTGTACATTTGGTCTGTTGTCGTGGATATGATTGAGGAACATCCTCTCGTAGGCTACGGAGTATGTTCTGCACGAAAAGAATTTGTAGAACGAGGATTACAAGATTCCGAATTCAATGCACATTACGCATCCCAATACATTGCGGAAGAGCGGTGGAATGGACATACAGAACCGAACCTAAACCGTATGCACCCGCACAATGCATTCTTAGACACTTGGATTCAGGTGGGGATATTGGGCGTTGTGGTTCTGGCGTTTTGCTTGCTGTTGCCGCTTACTATGCGTTTAGGAGCACGCCAACTCTACATGGATTTGTGTATATTCACATTCTTTATGCAGATGTTGTTCGAGAGTATCGGCACGCAGTTGAATGCACTCTTTCTATGTACCATGTTGATTATCATTCACTACCACGGCGGAGCAGAATCTGCTTCAGTGCCTTGCAGTACGGGCGATACGGTCGGGAGCAAATAAGTTCCTTCGCTGCATGCAGCACGGTATGCAGCATTGAGATGAACCATGTCCTGCCGTGTAGGTAACGGTAGTTGATGAATACCCGATTGCGGATAAACACTTCCTGCACGCTTTCGGGCGAGAATAGGCTGCCGATAGTGGCTGCATGTTGATGCAAGCACGAGGTTCGAGTCGTATAGAGTGACACCCACCCTCGTGCTTTTGCCCGTAGCGATAAGTCCATATCCTCAAAATAGAACGGACTAAAGAGTTCGTCGTATCCTCCTAAGGCGAGCAGCTTGTCCCGCCATATTAGGGCATTGCCTCCGCATATATACATCGACTCTCCTTCTTCCTGCTCTCCACAAAGGTCGATATAGGACAACTTGTGGTGATGTATCCGCATTTGCTTTCTACCTTCGGTGATGGTTCGGGATTTCGGGTCTCGTATGGCGCAATAGACACCAAAAACTTCCGTCTTTGCAGCACCGGCATTCATTGAAACCTCTGCCTCTACTGCACCGGCACCCTGCGAATTCTCTGCATTTGTATTCTCCTGTGTGTTCTGTTCCAATAGCGGGAGCAACACCGTAAAATAATCTTCTGCCACCTGCATATCGGTATTGAGCAGGCAGACTGCTTCAAAGCGGGCTGCCGCAATGCCTCTATTGACGCTTTTCCCAAAGCCGCTGTTTTGCTCATTTTCAATCAATCGTATCTGCCCCCATTCAGCGGATAGGTACACCGAGGAGCCGTCCGTTGATGCATCATCCACCACAATCACCTCACTTTCGGTTATCTGCGGACAGGCGGCTATGGCACGAAACAGGTACGGCAAGTATTGACGGAGCAATTCTTTGCCGTTATAGTTCGGTATAACAACACTAACGCTATTTATTTTCGGTGCTTCCAAAACTGTTTCCAATAGTGTAAAATCAGTCTACGGGTAGTGGCTTTGTCCCATCCGCGTGCGGTAGCATATTCGTCCGCCAGCAACTCGAAGAAATCTTGATTGCCCCATAGACGGCAGAAGTTCTTACATGCCGCATGCAGCCCTATCGGGCGCTTGCAGAAACGCATACGGTTAATATCCACCAGCAGGAACTGCGCCTGCTCCGCCGCATCGATATCGAACAGAATATTCCCGGGCGAATAATCCAAATGCAGCACCCCGTGTTGATGTACCGAGGCCGTGAAACGAGCAAACTGCCGAACTATCGATTCGTAGCCCCGCAACGGATGGTGTCGAAACTCATAGAAGTTTCGCGACAAAGGCGATTGTACGGTAACGAGATAACTCTCCCGCAACAAGCCTCGCCCACAAAGAATGTAGGCAATGGGTGTGGGAGTCGGAATGCCCAACTGCTGCAAACGCAGTGCATTCCGATAGGCTCGCTCAGCTTTGGGCGCACGAAAGAATGAATATATCACCCGATTGAACGGGCGAGGCACGCAGTAGCGCTTGGCATTCACTATCAGCCCGCCATTCGAAAGAGTTGCTTCGGCATTGGTTCGAGAAACGGCAGGAATGGCATTCTCTTGGGCAAGGTCTATCACCCGAATTTGATTGCGGGCGTTGTAAATGACCTTGCCTTGCTGCTCAAAGGTGGCAGGCAAAGCGTCTATCCACTCGTTAAGATAGGTATATTTAGGGTTGAGTACTACTCGCATAAGGCTTTTTGTATTCGTTCGACAATGTCGGCAGGAGCGATGTCAAGGCAGCGGTAGTCCCCAAATCGGCACGGTTTGCTGCCATAAATGGAGCAAGGGCGACAGGGCAAATCGCGCTGAATGCAATCGGTCAGCCGTTGCCCGTAGCCGAGGAACCCCGCCGCCGGGTGGGTAGCGCCCCACACGGACAAGACGCGTGTGCCGGCAATCGAGGCGAGGTGCATATTGGCGGAGTCCATCGTGAGTATGAGCCGCAGCCCCCGCATAATTTGTATTTCTTCCGCCATTCGCTGCTTGCCCGCCAACGATACGACATGGGGATAACGGCTTTCCCACTGCTCCAACACCGCCGTCTCTTTGGCACCGGCGCCGAAAAGATAGACGGTCTCTGTGCCTTGCGACAGCAGACGCACCACCTCTTCCATTTTCTCCAACGGATATATTTTTCCCGCATGGGCGGCAAAAGGAGCAATACCGATGCCGCTCTTTGGGGTGTTCGATACGATCAGCGTGGGCTGCACCACATACCCGAGTCGGGCAAGGACGGCAAGATATCGCTCTATCGTAGTCGGCAGCGGGCGTTCCGTATGATGCGTGCGCACCAATTGCCGCTTAGCGATTCGCCCTTTGCGAATAATGGCAACTCGCTTGCCTGCCAGCAGAAAGCGGGTGCAAAGATATTTCGTGCGCAGCACATCGTGCATATCCGCCACCTGCGTAAAGCGGTGATAATCGATATCATTCAGCAAGCGCCGTAGACCTGCTATGCCCTTGTGCCGTCCCCGCAAGTCCGCCCCAAAGAAATGGACATTCTCCGGCAGGTCTTCGAACAGCGATGCGGTCTGCTTGCGAGACAGCACCGTGACCTCCACATCGGGGTACGATTCGGCAAACGCCCGCACCACCGGTACGAGCATCGCCACATCGCCAAGGGCGGAAAAACGAATGATAAGCAGTTGTTTTCGAGGCATGGGCAGTTATTTCGAATTCGTCAAGCGGAAGTACTTCTGCATAGTGCCATACGCAATGAGTTTCTCGCGATGTTCATCCCTAAATTGCTCAACATACCGATGCGCATTGTCGATAATCGCCTGTGCCTCAGCGGGATGCGCATTGTAGTACGCAAGTCGCTCGGCGAGGTCGGAGAAATCGGCACGGCACTCGATATAATGATAATCGGGCTGCAGCGTACCCTCCATAAACCACGTCTCGCAAGTCGGGCGCGGCATAACGGCAATCGAATTGGACGACATCACCCATTTCAGGTTGCTCGCCACATCGTTGCCTTCCAACGCCATGATATAACGATAGCGCAAATG
>CAVFIY010000134.1:4468-5813 GCA_963622435.1 Bacteroides uniformis
TTCATGATGCGTTCGCCCGATGCATAGTCGGCCAGCAGTTGCGAGATAGAGGTCGTCATATCCTGCAGTTGCTCACGCAGTACCGCCAACTTGGCAGCACACTTCTCGTGCTGCTCGGCGCTGACATCCGTACGGTTCACCTGCTCCTGCATGTGGTAAATCTTCACATGCAGAATACTCAGGCGGTCAATTGCCCATGCGGGACTCTCGGTATTGATTTTCGCCCCTGCTTTAGGCGTAACCGAATGGTACTGCTCCCAGAAATAGGAGTCGATACGCTCCACAAGGTCGGTACGCTCTTGGTTGCTACGATCGATACGGCGTTTGAGCGCCAAAGCGGCTACAGGGTCAATCTCGGGGTCACGGATGATGTCCTCCAAGTGCCATTGCACGGTATCAATCCAGTTCTTGAGATAGAGGTCGTGCTCTATTGTCCCCTCGGCGTACGGGTTGCGAATCGGCGCATCCACATTATCCGTTGTATGGTAGTCCTGCACTGCAGTACTAAAAATTTGATTGCTCAGTTCTACGAAATTCATATCTTTATGGTTCTTTTTTATTAGTATTTTCTTCTCATAACGATAAGGTAACAACAGGGTAACATCAGGGAAAGAACAGGGAGAAGTGTCTTGTTCGTTATTACCCTTATAGCGTTGTTCTACCACGAAGTAATCAGTCCCGTTTTGCGCACAGAGAGCAGTGCGCCGAACGCATTGCCGAACTGGGAGCCGAAGTCTGCCGAGAGGCTCAAACCGAACTCCAATCCCCAGGCTTTTTCTACCCGTTTCTGCACCTCGAGCAGTACGCCTGTATTAGTTGAAAGCAAGGCGGAGGAGGGGTTCGATTCGTACATACCGTAGTTGCGGGCATACGACCCGACGAGGCGGTAACGGTAGCCGTAGATGTCGCCCTTAACGCCGATGTAGTGTGCCATGACACGGTTGTTGACGGTCTGCGTAGTACCGTCGGTGTTGTAGATAGGCGATGTAATAAAGGGCGTGCCGACCGAGCGGTAGTGGTAGTTCCAGCCGTTGCGGTAGATGCTGTTGCGGTAGTAGCCGTCTGCACCACCATAGACAAAGCCGTCGCGGTCGTGGTAGGGTCCCGACTGGTCGGTGGTATTCAAGAACTCGTAGGTAAATCCGCTGATAAAGAGCCACTTGGACTGCTGCACATTCACGCCCCACAGCCCGTCGGAGGCATTCATACCGAAACCGATGAAGCGAATGGGTCCGTCTTCAAACATATTCTGCCAGTAGGCGGATACGCGCCAGCCGTCGCCCTTCACGTCGAGCGTAAGCGACTGACTGCCAATATGATTGCCCTCGGCGTTGAGTTGGTCGTT
>CAVFIY010000135.1:0-5782 GCA_963622435.1 Bacteroides uniformis
CGGTAAGGATGTGCAGAAGACGAGCGTAAAGGTGGTAAGTGTTTGGCAGCAGATAGCCGCTAAATGCGACAAGATGGCTCGTGAAAGTCAGGACACTACCAACAAGAAATACGGCAAGCATGCGGATGAGTTACTGATAGCAGAGCAAGCCGCAGCACTGATGCAGAATGTAAAGAAAGCCTACAGGAAACACTTAGAGGCTTGGAATAAGTTGGTGCGCAAGAACGGGATTGACCAACTTATAGCGGAGCATATCGACGAGATAGACCCAGAATTGGTGGCAACCTACCGTGCCCTGCACGAAAAGATATACCGCAAACCAAAGACTGGCGACCCGTCGGCAGTGGTACAAACGAATTTCAAAGATAGACTATTTACGAATGTTGATGATAACATATTCCGCTACACACAAGTAGTGGCAGAGATGGTTCGTCAGGCGTGCGAGGCATCGCATATAACCGATGTGGAAGATATACTCGATATGGCGGTGCTGCGGGAAACTCCGTGGCGTGAAACCTCCACATCGATACGCAAGAAGCATGGCCACAAGACCGTTGAAGACATCAAGAAAGAGATACTCGAGAGCCTCGATATAGAGAATGTGCATAGTGCAGAGGAAATTCTCAAGATAAAGCAGCGTGTGGGTAAGATGCGCAAACTGTTTGAAGACAAAAAGTTCGAGGAAGATTACGAGAGAGCCGTTCAAGTGGCGGAAGAGCATTATGGTCGCACGGACGAGATAGATGAACTATTCAAAAAGAGAAAAAAGAAAGAAGAGAAAAAGAATGGCAGCGAGATAAAGACACTCCAACTTGCGCTTGCTGCCGCTCGGAAGAAGGGGGATACCGACCGTGTGCAGAAGATAGAGAACCGACTGAAAGAACTGCAAAACGAAGATGCAGCGGCAGGGGAAGGAAACGGTACGCACTCAGATAATACACCCCCGATAATACCCGAAGGGCATGCGAACGAAACACCCGAAGAAAGGCAGAAACGATACGACCAATTGAGAGCTCAGCAAGACTATTTCTTTGAGCAGAAAAAGAAAGCGAAAAAAGAGGGCGATGCTGCTGCCGAAGCGCAAGCCGACGAGATGATAAGGCGTTACGGGGAGGAGTTGGACAAGATGGACGATGATGCAGAGATGCAGCGTGGGCAAAGTGTAATGCCCAACGCCACCCCTGCCCAACGCTTCATAACCAATGTTGTGCTGAAAGCATTGAAAAACATCAGAGGCATTACCGTTCACCACGCCACCAAAGCCGATGTGGAGCGGATATTGGCACGGATGAACAAAGGTGTAGAGATGATGGGCAACCGCATAGAAAAACGCAAAAGTGAGATTGCCGACTATTTCAAAGACAAAGACCTAACACCTACACAGCGTTCTATCGTGGATGTCTTTGGCGGGAAACAAAATAGTACCACTATTACTTTCACTGATGCAATAGGGAAAGAGCGCACACTGCATATTCGTAGAGGCAACGACTATGGCGGTGCCCAACACGCTGTTTTGCGCCATTACAACGACAGACAAAGTAATTTCAATGCAGAAGATGTCGCCAAGATAAACACAATCTTAGAAAAAGGTCAACGCAAGAATAATGGGAATGGAAAGTTCGAGTATATATATACCGATGAGAATGGTGTTAGATATACTCTTGCGACTGCAATAGACAACAGGCAAGAAGTATTTGTAACATTTTACACAAATAAAGAGGCATCCTCAACAGGTCTGTCTAACACGCAACTAAGCGCACAGGCACAAGAGAATACCTCTAATTCGGCTGCAAAGGTAACAAATAAAATCGAAACTACCAAATCAAAAAGTGAAATTGAGCTGCTGACAACATCTGACGGCACAATCTATGGTTGGTCGGTCGGCAATGAAATATGGCTGACGGATGACGGTATGAACCCCGAGACACCTATCCACGAATACATTCACTTGTTTGTGAAAGCGATGTCGCAGGAGGACTCGAAGGAGTGGCGGCATGTAGTAGAACTCTGTAAGAAGAACAAAGTACTATGGGATGAGGTTGCGAACGACCCGAACTATGCTCACCTGCAAGAGATAAAAAATGAGGAGGAGCGTGATAGTGCCATCGCAAGTGAGTTGCTCGCTCGCTACGGCGGCAAGCGTGGGTCGAAACAGTTGGAGGAGAAAGCCACTCAAATGGAGCAAGAAGGGCACTCGTTCGAGAGCGATGTAACAGCCAAGCTAATGGTTAGCCGTATGAAGAAAGCAATCGAGGCGGTGTATCAATGGGCTTTGGATAAGTTAGGTATTCCTCGACACTATAAGAGCATAGATGAAGTAGTGGATAAAGGTCTGCACAACCTATTGAGCGAGAGCGACATCAACATAGCCGACTTTACAGAGGAGGAACAGAGTATTGTGAACCGAGCGAAAGCAGACGGAACCTATATGAAAGCTCCGAACGGCAATCCGACGAACCTCACACCCAAGCAATGGGCGCAGACACGGACAGAAGCTTTCAAAGCGTGGTTTGGCGATTGGCAGAACGACCCTGAGAATTCGTCAAAATGTGTGGATGAAAATGGTGAACCGAAGATAGTCTATCGTGGCTCGAAAAATGCGAACTCGTATGTATTCCATACCCGCTATGATAATGCAGGCTATTGGTTTACGGACAATCGGAACATTGCAGAGCATTACGCCCGCCGTGGAGCAGACCACGAACTGAGCCAAGAGGAGCTGGATGAACGAGTACAGCCTTGTTTTCTGAATGTCCGCAGTAGTGAGAGTGTAGATGCAGGCGGTAGAACATGGCAGAATGTGTATGAGCAGCCCAAGTACGCCATCTACGATGACAAGACCGGTCGTATGACAGAGTTTGACACCCGTGAAGAGGCGGAACAATACTGCAAGGAGAACGGACTCGACCCCGACATCGAGATAGATGAGAACAATGGTATATCGGGCGATATTGCGGAGAACCGTATCATCAATGGAGCAGACGGTATGCTGTTCCAAAACATGATAGACGGTAATGCCCAAGACGGCACAAACATTCCAAGCAATATATGGGTAGTGAAAGACAATACCCAAGCCAAGAGTGCAGAGGAGAATAGCGGGGAGTTTGATGGCGCAAACCCCGACATCCGTTTCCAAATAGGGAAGACGAAAGAGGACATAGAGGCGCAGATAGAGAGCGGCGACATCAGCAAGGTGGATTTGGCGGCGGAGATGTATGTAAAGGCGAAGAGCCAAGCCTACGAGCAGCGCAAGTACGACCCGAGTGTGCCGTTGCCCGAACAACTAACTTGGCTGCAAGGGCTGCGCACGAGTGCCATAGACGAAGGCTACGGACTCCATATACTCCGCCAACGGATGAACGCTGTGCGTAAGGCGCAGGGGAAGAAACCCGTCAATCAGGACAAGTACGACATCCGTGCGCTCCGAGAGCGAGCGGAAGCAGCTACGGCAGGGCGTCAGAAACTGCTCAACGACCGCCAACTGCACGACTTGGCATTGGTACTCTACGGCAAAGGGAGAAAGGACAAAGGGCTGATAGGTGCTATCGAGAACAGCGCACTGCTCAAGAAGTATAAGACGGAGACTCTTATCGACCCGAACGGCAAGCAGCAAACGGTCGAACTGAGTGCGCAAGACCTGCTGAACCGTTACCTGATAGCCCGTGATAACATCGAGCGTATCGAGCGGGGTATTCCGCCTCGTGGCTTGTCGGAGTTCAAACAGCGTATGGGCGTGGATATGGTGGATTTTATGCACGAGTTCCAAGCGGCGTTCGGCATAGAGCCGCTCACCGAACTGCACCGCCGTATCAAAGCCGTAACCGATGTGTCGCTCGATGCTCTGCACGATGCAGGTATGCTAAAAGATGAGCCGTATGAACTATATAAGAGCCGCAAGTTCTACATCCCCGAGAAGGGCTTTGAGGACCAACGGCAAGCGACCCTTTTGCAGAATATAAAGGGTACTTATGATAAGGTAAAATCTGCCTTAACAAAGGCACTCGCAACCGATGGGCATGTAGGCAGCAAGACCGACGGAGCAAAGCAGGGCGTAAAGCCTTTGGCTACCTCCTACCGAGCAAGAGGCGGCGACAGTCTTGGTACGGACATCATAGAGCATATCGTGCAAGACACCTACGATGCGATAGCGAAAGCCGAGCAGAACAAAGTGAAGCGTGCGATGTACGACCTGCTGCGTGAAGACCACGAAGTAACGAACGCATTGCGCCTGCCTATCCCCGAAGAGGTGTACTATGTACAGAACGAGATAGGCGAATGGGTACGCAAGACCGACGGCGTAACGGCAGAGGAGAAAATCGAAGCCGCCGCCATCGATACCCAAGTGCAAATCTTGGCAAACGAGGCAGCGACCACAACCGACGAGGAGACGCTCAACGAAATCTATCGAGAGATAGACGAATTATTGGCAATGCGCCCTTACGCAGACGAATACACCACTCGCAATGTATGGCAGAACGAGCAGGAGACACGCAACGAAAGCGTAGGCGTATGGGTGGATGGCGTGCTGCAAGAGATGCGTTTCCCGAATATGGTACAGGTCGCCAATGCGCTGAACGGCAGACGGAATACCGAGAAAGCGATTGCGGCGGCACGCCAAGTGAACGGAGCGTTGGCAAGTATATGCACCAACTACAACCCGACTTTCTTTGCCACGAACATCGTACGAGATGTGCCGTTTATAATGAAGAAAGGCTCATCGGAATACGGCTTTGAGTTTGCGGGGCAGTTTGTGAAGAACATGGGCGACCCTCGTATTCAGCAAGCGATATGGTCGTATCTCGCAGGCAGCCTCGATGAGGCAAACGGCAAGCGTTTCAGCAGCGATTTCTACGATTTCGTAACGGGCGGCGGTCAGACGGGCTATGCTCGCACGCCGGAGATAACCGAGATACGCAATAAACTGAACAGTTGGAAAAAGACGGGGATTGGATGGCGGCAGCTATTAGATGCAGGTCCGAAACTCAACGAGTGGAGCGAACTCTACACCCGCTTCTGTGCCTACGAAGCCCTGCTGCAAATGGGCAAGTCGAAAGAAGAAGCCCTGAAAGGAGCGAAGAATTGCAGTGTGAACTTCAACCGCAGAGGTTTCGGAGGACCTGTAATCAACATCGTCAATTCGCTTTCGATGTATGCGAACGCCACCATACAGGGTGCGATGGGTTTCTACTCGGCATTCGGCGGCGAACTGCAAGAGGGCGACACTCGTGGTAAGCGTATTGCACGAGGGGCAACCACCTTTATCGCCATTCCCATACTGATGGGATTGATATCCACCTTCCTCAGTCCTGACGATGACGACGAGGAGCGAGTGGTATCCGATTGGGAGCGGGACAACTACTTGTGCCTTGGTGATTTCCGTGCGCCGCTCAACGAACAGGTGAAGCCATTTTGGCTGATAGGCAGTAATGCGGCATTGATAGCGCAGGGTCGTCGGGACTACACCGATGCGCTTGTGTCTATCTCTACGGCGTGTGCATTGAACCTCGTACCCTGTGCGCCCGTTGTGAACGAGACATTCAGCTTGGGCATACAAAAGATGGCGGGCGAGAAAGATATGCCGTGGGAGCGAGTGCTACAAAACCTCTGGACTCCGCAGGCATTGCGCAGTATGAACTATGTGGCAGAGGGGAAGGATTGGCTCGGTAATGATTTGCGTAAGGACTATGCTGCCTTCCCCGAGTACCGAATGAACGAGTACCAAGCCACGATGTATAAGGACTTGGCGTACTTCGGCTATCGTTTGGGCGGTGGCAGCAAAGAC
>CAVFIY010000136.1:0-5743 GCA_963622435.1 Bacteroides uniformis
GGGTAGAAGTCTTTGATTCCCTGCAGCGTGGCGGGTATCTTCGGGTACAGGTCTTCGCTCAGGTAGGTGGTATCGACACGGGGGTAGGTGGTGATGCGCTTCTCGTAGAGCGACTGAATGAGTTGGAGGGTCTGCTCCGCCGAGAATGCGTATTTCTTGTTGCACTCTACCTGCAGACTTGTCAGGTCGAACAGTTTGGGCGCACCCTCTATCCCTTTTTTCTTTGTTACGGAGGTGATAACCAGCGGGTTGGGCGTGATAGCCTCCACCAGTGCATTCCCGTAGGCGAGGGTGTTGATGGCGTAGTCGTCTTCGTCCGCCTCGAGTTGGGCGGCGAAAGAGGTGTTGCGGTAAGTGGTGCGCAGTTCCCAATAGGTCTTCGGCACGAAGTTCTCTATCTCCGCCTGCCGCCTGACGACGAGTGCGAGGGTGGGGGTCTGTACGCGCCCCACGGACAGCACTTGACGGTCTTTGCCTGCCCCGTGCGCATAACGAATGGTGTATGCCCGTGTGGCGTTCATGCCCAGCAGCCAGTCGCCTATCGCCCGCATCAGCCCCGCCTCGTAGAGGTGTTGATACTCCGATTGGTCTTTGAGTGTCTTGAAACCCTCGGCGATAGCCTCTTCGGTCAGCGAACTGACCCACAGGCGTTTCACGGGGACGCGGCAGCCGGCTTTCTGATAGACCCACCGCTGTATCAACTCACCCTCTTGCCCCGCATCGCCGCAGTTGATTACCTCGTCGGCTTGGGCGATGAGCGACTTGATGATGCCGAACTGTTTCTGTACGCCGGCGTCGTTTGTTACCTTTATCGAGAAGCGGTCGGGAATCATCGGCAGTGTGCTGAGGTTCCAACTCTTCCATTGGTCGGTGTACTCCTGCGGGTCGAGCAGGGCGCACAGGTGTCCGAACACCCATGTCACGCAGTAGCCGTTGCCCTCCATATACCCCTCACGGCGTGTGGTCGCCCCCAGTACGGCGGCGATTGCTTGCCCCACAGAGGGCTTCTCGGCTACACAGACTATCATAGACTTACAGTTGTTTACTTTTAGGGAACGACGATACTTGTTTACTTGAAACGGGTATTTTCTTTTGAAACAGACGACTTTTTTGAACGGACGCTACGCGTATTACCATTAATTATTCGTAAAACAAAGAGGTGTTTTTTTTATAGACAAATATTACCATTATTATTCAAATAAAGGCAAGGAAGGGTGTTGTTTTTATGGACAAATATTACCATTAATTTGTCATAAAGACAAAGACGGGTGTTGTTTAATAGACAAATATTACCATTATTATTCAAATAAAGACAAGGAGGGGTGTTTCCTTTTTGAACAGACGGCTATCGCCGTATTACCATTAATTTGCCATAAAGACAACGACGGGTGTTGTTTAATAGACAAATATTATCATTATTATCCAAATAAAGGCAAAGAGGGGTGTTTTTTATAGACAAATATTATCATTATTATCCAAATATGCTCCCCTATTGTGTGTATATCTTCGACGATGCACATCCGGTAGCCTGGGGGCGTGGGTGTCCCCACCCGCGACGGTTTGGAACAAACCGGTTGACTATGCGGTGCTTATCGTTCCTTATGCGGGATATTATCCCGCCCTGTCGGCTCGTCAGAGCCGGTTGACTCGATAATGCCTCTAGAATATCTAGCCTATCTAGAATATCTAGAAATGCCGTGGCAATATAGGCTCTAGTCAGCATTAATGGTACATTAACGGTCATTAATGGAGAATAAATCTCCCCTCTAGCCTATCTAGAACTATGCAGTAGTTATATAGGCTCTAATGTGCATTAATGGTACATTAACGGTCATTAATGGAGAATAAATCTCCCCTCTAGCCTATCTAGAACTATGCCGTGGTAATATAGGCTCTAGTATGCATTAATGGTACATTAACGGTCATTAATGGAGAATAAATCTCCCCGCTATATTTGTCCTTTGCTTGAATAATTTTTTGTGTATTTGGAGAACCCTTTTGTGTCCAATTAGCGGCAATACGGCGCAGCCGTCCGTTCACAAGGAGGTGCCGTTCTTACAAGTCCGTTGAAAGTAAGTGTGTCCCTCCTCGTGCAACATCGCCCAATCGGTCTAATCGTTTCTTATTAGTCCAATTGGGCGAGTGGTCGTAAGACGCAAACGGTGTCCTTCTATCGGCTACTTCTTTTGCTTTTTGGAGTCCGTATGTCCGTACCCGTAGCCGTAGTAGCCGTATCCGTAATGCCCGTAGCCATAGTACCCGTAATGTCCGTAGCCGGCTTTCTTGCCTTTCACGCCGTTGAGTACGCATGCCACATTCTTGAAGCGTTCATCGGCGATAGCACCGTTGATGAACTCCGTCAAGTTCGTGGGCGTGTAGCCTGCACGCGATACGAAGAGTGTCATGTCTGCCACGCGGTCGAGCAGGAAAGTGTCGCTCACCATGGCGACAGGGGCGGTATCGACGATGATGTACTCGTAGCGTTTGCGCAGTTCGCTGAAGAGCAGGTCGAGGCGGTCGCTCTGCAGCAACTCGCTCGGGTTGGGCGGAATGACGCCGCAGGGCAGGATGTCGAGGTTCTTATGTTCGCCCGACGGTACGATAGCGTCGTCTAGGGTGAAAGAGTCGTCGGAGAGGAAACTCGTCAGGCAGCCTTTGTTCGTCAGCGAGAAATAGGTGGCGAGCATCGGCTTGCGGATGTCGAGACCCACCAGTGCCACTTTCTTGCCCAGCAGGGCGAGCGAGAGGGCGGTGTTGGTGGCGATGTAGGATTTACCTTCGCCGTTGATACACGAGGTAATCAGTATCACCACGCTGTTGCTGTGCTTGGCGGGGAGCATGAAGTTGAGGTTCGTACGCAGCGTGCGGAACATCTCCGCCGATACGGAGTTCTCCCCCTCCCGAATGGCGATATGCACATTGCGCGAGTTGTTCATTATCACACCTGCGAACGGTGCGTTCACTCGTTTCTTGTACTCCTCGGGGTCTTCTATCTTGTCGTTGAGCAGGTACACCAGGTAGAGTAAGCCTGCGGGGAAGCCGATGCCCAGTACGAGGCAGATGAGTGCCACCATTTTCAGACGGGGCTTGGCGGTGGAGGTGTCCACTTTCGGTGTGTCGATTATCTTCGCAGGCGTAGCCGTCGAGGCAAGCATGAGCGCGTTCTCTTCACGCTTCTGATAGAGGAAGAGGTATATCTGCTCTTTTATCTGTTGCTGACGCTTTATCTGCACATACTGCCGCTCCTGTGTGGGGACGGATTTGATACGGGCGTTGAACTGCGAGTCGCGCTGGAGCAATCCCTCGCGGGTGATAGTCAGGCTCTCGCGCACCGAAGCGATGCTGGCGATGATGTTCTGCCGCATCGAGGTCAACTGGTCGTTGAGTTGCTCTACAACAGGGTTGTTATCGGTGGCGGTACGCAGCACGCGCATGCGTTGGAGCAGCAGGGTGTTGTACTCGCTGATGAACGAGGTGAGCGACGGGTCGGAGATGCCGATGTTCGCAGGGATAAGGCTGAAACGCTTGGTGTCATCTTGCAGGAATGTCTCGATGTAATCCACCAGGTTCAACTGTGTCTCGACGCCCGCCAACTCTTTCTGCTCTGCGCTGTTGGCTTGGAGGTATATCTTTGCTTCCTCACTCAGGTCGGCGATGTTGTTTTGCGATTTGTAGGTCGCCACGGCATCTTCCGCCTCGCTCAGTTCGGAGGTGATGATGTCGAGCCGTTCTTTGATGAACGCCGCCGTGTTTGTGGCGATGATGTTCTTATCCACCACGGTGTTCAGGTTGTACTGCTCGATGAGTTTGTTGAGCAGTGCCACATCCCGCTGCGGCATATCCGAGGTGGTGGTCAGGTTGATGATGTTCGACTCTTTCTTCTGGAGCGCAATCTGCACTTGCGAGCGGTACGAGTCCACTGTTGACAACTGCCGCGAGCAGGAGATACGGAATGTGGTGTATTCCTCATCCTCAATGGGCTTGTTCTGCACGATGCGGATCTTTCCTATGCAGGTCTCTATCTCTCCGGCGAGGGTCTCCACTTTCGTGGTCGAGGAGTGGAACCGCCCTTGCTTTACTTTTATCTTGTAGCCGCCGTTGTCGAGTACTTTTATCGTTACGGTGTATCCGCCTCTCTTCTTAGCCTCCTCGGTCAACTCCACGGGTACGACAGAGAAAGTGCGTTTCGGGAACTCGCCTATCCAGCGTGCGCCCACTTTCACGCGGCTGCTCTGCCAGAGGTCGAGGGCATCGAGGGTGCGGTGCATCAGGTCGCGCGACGAGAGGACAACCACCTCGTCATCCGCCATGCCGTTGCCGCCGAAGTTAAGCAGACTCAGCGACTCCAGTTGCCCCATCAGTTGGTCTTCGTTCTTCTGTCGGAGCATAATAGAGGCTTTGGTGGTGTACTTCGGGTTCGTGCGTACCATATAGATAGCGCCCAGCCCCAAGAATACTACGATGCCGATGGCGAACCACCACCAGTGCGCGAGCGTAATGGAGATGATTTTCTTGATGTCTATTTCGTTTTGCTGCTGCGCCGTCGTGTTTGCCGTCGTATGAGTTTGTTCCATAGTTATGCTGAAATACTTAGAGATGAAGAATTTAGTTTATTGTTGAACGGAAATTTATTTGGCTGCGTTGACCACCGTCACGATAACCGTTGCGGCACTTGCCACCGTCGATACCATCGAGAGCCAGAGGCTGATGTTTGCACTGTTGACGGCACGCACTTTGTTCGGGGATACATAGATGACATCGTTCTGCTGCAGGTAGTAGTAGGGCGATGTGAAGAGTTCGTCGGAGTTGAGGTTGAGGCGGTGGAACTCGAGTTTGCCGTTCACCTCGCGCGTGATCAATACATTATCGCGCTTGCCGTAGATAGAGAGGTCGCCTGCTGCGCCGAGGGCATCAAGCAGGGTCATACGCCCGTTGGTCATCGTGTACTGCCCGGGGCGGTTCACCTCGCCCATGACCGTCACTTTGGCGTTAATCAGTTGCACAATCACCATCGGATTTACCACCTGCGACGAGAGTTTCTCCTCGAGCAGGTTCGCCACCTCGGTCGTCTTTAAGCCCAGCACAGGCACCACGCCCAGCACGGGGAACTCGATGTTTCCTTCGGTGTTGACCGTGTAGTATTGTAGCGAGGGGGTAGTCTGCAGTTGGCTCGTACCCGGCGTCGTGTAAACGGCAGTCGGCAGGTTGTACGGGGCAACTGCCTCCATGTCGAGGGCGGACACGGTGATGAAGAGCGCATCGCCCGCTTTTACAACGGGGTCTATCTGTGAGGTGAACACCTTATTTACACTGTCGGCAGTCGTGGCATCCACGCTGCGGAAATAGGTCATTTGTTTTTGCGTAACGCAACTCGAAAAGAGGCTGATGGATAGTAATAGAACAGAGATCCGGCTGTATTTTTTCATATAATTAATAGGTAATATGCATATATCAGGTTGTAAAAAGTCCGCAAAGGTACGCTTTTTTCTCTATATAACCAAATCCTCGCTGCTTTTTTCTTGTTTTTGCTGTTTTTAGGCAGTTGTGCGCAACTTTCCGCCGCTGTCTATGGACAATGCACATCCGGTAGCCTGGGGGTATACACATCCGGTAGCCAAGGGGTATACACATCCGGTAGCCTGGGGCGCAGCACATCCGGTAGCCTAGGGGTGTACACATCCGGTAGCCTGGGGGCGTGGGTGTCCTCACCCGCGGCGGTTTGGAACAAACCGTTTGACCATAC
>CAVFIY010000137.1:0-5741 GCA_963622435.1 Bacteroides uniformis
AGCCTCTTTATCTATTAGCAGCCGTCGTTTGCCTGCTGACGCTGTCTTCCTGCGAGGGCGACAATTACTACCCCAAGGAGACGAGCTACGTCTATCAATATAACAAAGAAAACTTAGACTTGCATGTCGAGTCAGCCGATTGGCAGTGGTCCGAGGACGGATATTTCTACTACACGTTCGAGGTTAAGGAACTCACCAAAAAGATATACAATTATGGCGTCGCGCTTTGCTATCGGGAGTACAACCATGGGAGATCCGATGCCTACCAGATTGCGCTGCCGTATATTCACACCTTAGTGGATGGCACAACACCCTATCAGCAGTATATCGATTTTTCGTATCTGCCCAATCAGGTGGAGATAGCGGTGACTAACTCCGACTTGAAATATGACGCCACGCAGAACCCGGAGAGTATGGATTTTCACTTGACTTTGATATGGTAACATTCCGCCGATAGCGGTATTGCCGATTACTAACAATAGAGGCTGCTGTCATCCGTAAATAGGTGACAAATACCTAAACAACAGAGGCTGCTCCGATGGGGCAGCCTCTGTTGTGAATGGAATTATTGTCGATAGATATGTTTCTTTGACGAACTCACCACTTTGTTTTGGGGCGATAGCCGCCCGCTGTACTGATAGTAGTCGTCGGAATCAAATCCCGTGTTGCTTAGCTATGCTATCGTGTTGATTTTCAATTTTATGCGCCGAAACGCATGTAGAATATTCTGTTCTGCCAATACTATCCGTGCCGACAGTAGATTGTTCCGAACCCAATTGGGTGTTACTTGCGTAAAAAGCGACTAAAATTAAGCAACCTATTAATAGGATAGTTAGAATAGGATGAATTGCTTTTATGGTTTATTTTTGCAAAGGTAAGGCGTTTTGAGGATGAAAACAATCATCTTAAGTCTCGAACGAGACGGACTGCACCCCCTTGGTAGCGAGGGCGGTAGCCGGACTCGCTGTCGCCGGAGTAGCCGCCTGCGTCCGCCGTATGCGCATTGAAGGTCAGGCAGTATGCCTCGGCTATGTTTTTCGCCGTAGCAGACCAATAGAAGCAACCGTTCTGCACACCGTACACTACTGCCTTGTAGCGGGTTCCCGCAGCAGGCAAGAATACTGCGCCTGCCGCCTCCAATTTCTGCCATTCCGTGAGGGTGAATGTCTGATAAGCAGCGTAGGCTTTTTCGCCATCCTCATCGGCGAAGCCGCTCTTGAAGGTTATGCCCTCGGGACAAGTCCAGTCGTCGGGGAGGAGGATTAGACCATTTACAGAGTCCGTATCACTCAATCGGATACAGGCAACGCCTCTCTTTTCTTTATATTCGCTGCGGAAGTCAAGTATGTAATACCATTCCTCTTGGGTAAGGGTGCGGAAAGTACCGGGCGCATAACCGCTGATGTCGGTTTTGCCCCATTCGGAAAAATTGCCTCTATACTCGGAGGCATCTCCCTGAGTACCGACGCCCCCCATAGCCTGACCGGTGTCACTGCTCCAACCGAAGAGGTCTATCTTGTCGGCGAGGTTGCCGTCGCTGATATTGGCTGTTCCCAATATATCGTATTGGTTTTCAGCGAATGACCAACTGCGAGTGGATTGCGTGTACTGCAGGTTGCCCGGTGAGAAAGTAACCTGCTTTTCTCCCACCCAAAATACTCCTGTCAATGCTGTGCTGTCGTAGTCGCAGGGGCTTTTGTAGAGATAAACGGTGTCGTGCACTGCAACATGCACCGTGTCGTGCACCTCTTTAATGACTTCTTGATAGACAATTTCTTTCGAAGCACGGGGCAGTATCAGTTTGAGCGTATCACCCTCTATCATATTATTCATATCGTAGGTGATACTGTCGATGGCGGCAATCGGTTGTTCGTAGTACACATTGCCATTCAACCACACCACTTGATTGGTTTGCGCCTGCAGCAGACTGCTCAGTGCTACTGCAAGGAAGAAGAATACCTTTTTCATATCGGATGTTTATTTAGATGTCTTGCTTGTGCCGTTCCGCCTATGCATAGACGGCGTTTTTCTTTGCCTTATACGCAGTTATTGTCTGTAGTATCTTCGTCTGTCGGGTATCTATTTGTCTGCTGCTGCGCACGAATGGCGGTGCCGGAGATGTCGAAATAAGGTGCGTCTTTGAGGAAGACAATGTTGCTGCGCAGGTTGTCCGGGATAGGTTCTATTGCTTCTGTAATCGGCTGTGCCACTGCGGTTTGTTGCGTTTCTACGGGGTGTTGCGCCCCTGCTGCGTGGCGGGGATAGACAAAGAGGCGGTAATGAGATAGGATGTATTGCCACTCACGCCAA
This sequence comes from Bacteroides uniformis, assembly GCA_963622435.1. Taxonomy (GTDB): domain Bacteria; phylum Bacteroidota; class Bacteroidia; order Bacteroidales; family Paludibacteraceae; genus Colicola. The sequence continues at coordinate 2,311 of CAVFIY010000137.1, forward strand.
CGGGGAAAGATAGCGAGATTGTCCTCTCCTATAATCAGTGTAAAGCGGTGTTCGGGGTAGGCTGCCGACAGGGCGCGCAGGGTGTTCGCCGTGTAGGTCGGGCGGGGGAGGGAGAACTCAAAGTCCGATACCCGCACACGGGGTATATCCCGCACCGCTGCTCGTACTTGCTCCAATCGCACCTGCTCGTCCGCCAATGTGCGGCTGTCCTTCAGCGGGTTATTCGGACTGACCAGCATCCATACCTCGTCCAAATCGGTGTGCGCCACTACCCACCGCACCAGTCCCGTATGTCCGAAATGCACGGGATTGAAAGAGCCGCTGTAGATACCGATGTTCATATTCTATTATTGGGACTCCCCCACTCCCCCTCAAAGAGGGGGCTTACAGTATCTGTCCCCTATAAAATACTGATATTGTTTTTTTTGGGGGGGGGGAGGGGGAAAATGAGGAGTGAGTATTATCTGTTAGCCCCTCCTCTGGAGGGGTGTGGGGAGGTCGGTAATTAGTGTTGCCCTTTTCTGTTAGCCCCTCCTTTGGAGGGGTGTGGGGAGGTCGGAGTTTTGTTTGGTCTGGAGGGGTGTGGGGAGGTCGGGGCTTGGGTTAGTGGTTTAGAAACTTCTCTACTTCTTCATCGAGTTGTTGTTCGGCGGTGGCGAGGTCGGTGTTGACTATCGTGCAGTCGAAGAGGGGTGCGTCGGCGAGTTCGATATTTGCTTTTGCCAATCGCTCCTCTATCTTCTCCATGGAGTCCGTTCCTCGCCCTATCAGGCGGCGACGCAACTCCTCTATCGAGGGCGGCGCGACAAAGAACGCACGGGCGTGGTCGCCGAAGATACGCTTGATATTCAGTCCTCCTTTGACATCGATGTCGAAGACCACATGGTGTCCCGCCTTTTCGATCCGTTCAATCTCACTGCGCAATGTGCCGTAGTAAGTACCCGCATAGACCTGCTGCCACTCGACGAATTGGTCTTCGGCAATGAGTTGTTGGAAACGCTCGGGCGTAATGAAATAGTACTCCCGTCCGTCCACCTCCTGCCCTCGCGGCGCACGCGTCGTGGCAGAGATAGACAACTCCAAGTCGTTGCGCTTGTGGAGCAAGTAGTTTACTAATGTCGATTTCCCCGAACCGCTCGGGGCACTGAAGATTAAGATCATTTGTTCAATTCAATTCCGACCTCCCCAACCCCTCCAGAGGAGGGGCTAGCAGAGTATAGCATTTTCCTTTTGACCTCCCCACTCCCCTCCAAAGGAGGGGGTGTCAGAGTATCCGGAAGCCCCCTCTCTGAGGGGGTTGGGGGAGTCCGGGTTTGGGGCTAGTTCTGGGTAGTCTTGATTTTCTCTAGTGCTGCGTGCATGCGCCGTAGCGTTTCGGCTTTGCCGAGGATGTCCGTGATTGCCCAGATATGGGGGCCACGGGCTGCGCCGACCAGGCAGATACGGAACGCGTTCATCACGATGCCCACGCCGTAGCCCTGCTGCTCTATCCACGGCATGACGAGGGCGTCTAGTGCCTCTGCCGACCAATCCTCTTGCGGCTCGAGCAGCGCAATCAGTTCGGTGATATGGCGGGGGCTGTCTTCTTTCCAACGCTTCTTGAGCGACTTCTCGTCGTACTCCGTCGGGGCGACGAAGAAGAAATTGGTCTGCTCCCATAGTTCGGGGACGAAGTTCACACGGTCTTTGGTCAGCCCGATGACCTTTGCCACGACTGCCTTGTCCGCCTCCACGCCATGCTCTTTCAGCACGGGCAGGAACAGGTCTGCCAACTCCTCGTTGCTCTTGAGTTGTAAGTACTGGTGATTGAACCACTTGCCTTTCTCGTAGTCGAATTTCGCACCCGACTTGCTGACGCGGTCGAGCGAGAACTGTGCGATCAGTTCGTCCATGGTGAACATCTCTTGGTCGCCCGTGTTGTGCCAACCGAGCAGCGCGAGGAAGTTAATCACCGCCTCGGGGAAGTAACCGCTCTCGCGATACCCCGACGACACTGTGCCGTCCTTCCGGTTGTGGAACTCCAACGGGAAAACGGGGAAACCGAGTCGGTCGCCGTCGCGCTTGCTCAGCTTGCCGTTGCCGTCAGGCTTGAGCAGCAGGGGCAAGTGGGCGAACTGCGGCATGGTCTCCCCCCAACCGAACGCGCGGTAGAGCAGCACATGGAGCGGGGCAGACGGCAGCCACTCCTCGCCACGAATGACATGGGTTATCTCCATTAGGTGGTCGTCCACGATATTCGCCAAATGGTAGGTGGGCAGGTCGTCTGCCGACTTGTATAACACTTTGTCGTCCAGGATGTTCGAGTTAATCACTACCTCGCCGCGGATGAGGTCGTGTACATGTACATCCTCGTTCGGCTCGACCAGGAAGCGCACCACATAGTGGTCGCCACGGGCGATACGAGCCTCTACCTCGTCGGCAGGCAGGGTCAGCGAATTGACCATCTGCATACGGGTGTGCGCATCGTACTGGAAGTTGGCAATCTCCGCACGCTTTGCCTCCAACTCCGCAGGGGTGTCGAAAGCGATGTAAGCATGATGAGAATCAAGCAGTTGCTTCACATATTGGTGGTATATCTCGCGGCGTTCGCTCTGGCGATAGGGGCCGTGCGTACCTTTGCCGTTCGGCGCTTGCTTGCAGATGCCCTCGTCGATGGTGATACCCAACCAGTCGAGTGCCTCGATGATATACTCTTCTGCGCCCGGCACGAAGCGGGTGGAGTCCGTGTCCTCGATACGGAGCAACATCTCGCCGTGGTGCTGACGAGCAAACAAGTAGTTGTACAGCGCGGTACGAACACCGCCGATATGTAACGCTCCCGTAGGCGAGGGAGCAAAGCGCACGCGAACCATGAAGTAATTAAGAATTAAGAATTATGAATTAAGAATTGTGCATTTAGCATTATTCATTTATTGTCCCCGGCGACACGCCGGTTGTGCATTGTAATGTGCCTGCAAAGGTACGCATTTTTCCGCACATACCAAATAGTTATGCCTTTTTTGCACGCAATAATATATAAGGTGTGTGGCTGCTGCTTTCGGTCGTCTTATAGGTAAGTTCGCTTAATCACCCGTTAATCACCCGATAATCACCCGATAATCACCCGTTAATCACCCGTTAACGACACGATGCAGACAGGGGGAAGAGTAATTAAGAATTAAGAATTAAGAATGGGGCGCAGTTGGGGTAAATGGGGATTGGCGTGTGTGTGTGGGGGGGGGCATTATTGGAGGAAGACGGCTCTTGCGAGCCGCTTGGGCGGGATACTATCCCGCATAAGGAACGATAATGCAGGGGATTATAAAAGGGGGCTTTTGCTAATTAGGAATTATGAATTAAGAATTGGCACTATAGAGGTGCGGCGTAGTGGACTCGGCAAAGTATGGTCAAACGGTTTGTTCCAAACCGCCGCGGGTGGGGACACCCACGCC
>CAVFIY010000138.1:0-5691 GCA_963622435.1 Bacteroides uniformis
TTCTTGGGGTGGAATATGGTCGAGGAGAGCATAGAGTGTAAGTAGTTGAATATCTGCTAAATAGCGCATTTTGTTATGCGATTTTAACAGAAAAAAGGTACATGCACCGCTTAAAATAGCTCCCTAAGACCTGACAATGAGACCATAAGGGACTACAAAGGTATTATCTTTTCGCCATATACGCAAATTAAAAATAGACTTTGCCCGCTTTTTGATGTGTATATGTTAAAAGTAACTAAAAATCGGGGGGGGTATTGGTGAATAGATAATAATGTTGTATCTTTGCACTCGTTAAGATGTATAGCGGTGTTGGGCGGTGAATCCGTAACAACTCTGCAGGCTATGAAAAGGCGATGCGGTGGAGACGGGCTATGAGCCCCGCGACCGCAAAGAAATAGCAATACCATAAAATACGATACCATTGTTAGACCATATTCCTACATTATTGATACAGTTCGAGAACGAGTTGGCGCTGTCGGAGTTGCCTCTCTTTCGTGGAGCCGTGGCATCGAAAGTGCCGCCCCGTTTTGTGCTGTTCCACAACCACGAGGGCGACGCCCTGCGCTATCGCTACCCGCTGATTCAGTACAAGCGCATTGGCGGCAAGGCGGCGATTCTCTGCTTGGGCGAAGGCACGGAGGAGATAACGGAGTTTTTCGAGGCGGGCGATGTCGATTTCCGCATCGGCAACCGAGAGGAGGTCTATCGGGTGGCGAATCTTGCGGCGGGGCAATGGCTGCTGCAGGTGTGGGACACGGAATTCACCTACACGCTGCGCAAGTGGCTGCCGTTCAATAGTGAGAACTACGCCGCCTATCGGCAGCTGACGGGTTTGGCGGAGCGAGCCACGATGTTGGAGCATATCCTGACGGGGAACATCCTGTCGATGTGCACGGGGCTCGGCGTGCATATCGAGAAACGGATTGCGTGCTCGATAACGGCGCTCTCCGAACCGAGGCTCTATCGCTTCAAGGGCGTGAAAATGCAAGGAATCGATGTTACGTTCCGGACCAACCTCTACCTGCCCGACTACGTCGGCCTCGGCAAAGGCGTCAGCCACGGATTCGGGATGGTACACGGAATGCGTGAAACCATGCGAAAACAAACCGAAACAAAAGAAAAACAATTAGTAGAAAAGACAGAATAGTATGGATGCATTATTGTTTGTGGGCGGAGATTTGAGTGGTATTCAGAAATTTTTGTACAATATCACCTCAACCGATGCGGCGGTGTCGCTCAAGGGGCGGAGTGCCTACTTGGTGGACTACACGGCTCGGCTGTGCAACGATATTTTGGCTTTGCCGGAGGTAAAGCAGGGCGTGCGGGCCGAGCAGGTGTATTGCTCCGGCGGCAAGTTCTATCTATTTACATCCGATACGCCTGCCATACGCCAAGCGATAGACTGCTATGCCGAGCAAGCCGAGAAAGACTTGTGGCAAGAGCATAAGGGGCAGTTGGGATTGGCGATAGCGTACCTGCCCTTTGAGTTTACCGACACCACCGAATCAAGTGTGGTCGTGGCGGGAGAGCGTGGTCCGATAGGCTTGCTATGGAAACACATCAACGACCAATTCTCGTGCTTGAAGAACCGTAAATTTGCACACCTGTTGGACACGGAGTATGACTCGATGTTCTCGGTGCTGCCCGTGGGCGGCGATGTGCATGTGTGTGCCGTGACGGGGATAGAAGATGCCGGCTGCGTGAAGATAGACAGCGACGCCGATGGGGCGATATGGGTGCTGCCGTCGGTAAAAAAGCAGATAGAGAAAGGACAGGCGTTGCGCCGAGAGGAGAACTTTAAGACCTTTGCGCAATATGCTCACGGGTCGTATCTGGGCGTGCTGCGAATGGATGTGGACGGTATGGGCAAGCGGATACAGAAAGGTTTCCGAGACATGAAGGAATACCGAGACTTCTCCCGCAAACTGCAGTCGTTCTTTGAGGGAAAAAACAGCCGCCTCCGCCAACTGCAACAGTCCCAATTGTATCGAGATAGCCTGAACATTATCTATGCCGGCGGTGACGACTTGTTTGTGGTCGGGCATTGGGAAAAGGTGCTTGAGTTTGCTGCGGATATACGCGTGGCGTTCGAGGCACATACCGCCGGCGAGGGACTGCACATCTCGGGCGGCATGGTGATAGTGGATGATAAATTCCCGATAGCCAAAGCGGCCGAGATGGCGGGCGAGGCAGAAGACGCTGCCAAGGCGTATGTCTGCGAGTGCAACGGTGAGGCAAAAAATGCGTTCTGCTTCTTGGGGCAATGCGTGAATTGGGATGCAGAGTTCGACCAAGTGCGCAGCCTAAAAGAGGATTTCTACACGCAGATACTGCACAACGGCTTGTCGAAAGGTATCTTGCACCAATTGGTGCGCTACTCGGAGATGGCAAAGCAAGGGAAAAAGAAATACCTTTGGCATTCGGTGTATTACTTCACTCGTATGCTGGAGCGCTATAAGAATCAACCTGTGGTCTTTCAGTTTGTCGAACAATTGCGCAAGGACTTCCCGCATGCCTCGGAACACGGTCGCCTGTATGCGCTGGCGGCTCGCTGGGCAGAACTATCGCTACGGGGCTAAGCACGAGAAAAAGATAAAAATAAAAACGAATAACCAATTAAATTCTATAGAACTATGGCAGGAATAGATCAATTTCCTAGAACCGCCATTACGGACAAAATAACACGCGATGTAGTCCGATTGGCAGAAAAAAACGGGCATTATCTTGGTACGGATGAGAGAATACAAGATCCTAGAACGGGCAAAGTGTCTAAAAAGGGAAAACTAACCACCAATCAATTGCGTCGATTCTTTGGCGAAGTGAAACGCCAACAGATGCAGGGTTATGATGAGACACAATTTATCTTGCTAAAACCCAAATTGGCGTATGCCGTGGGGCGTGACAAGGGGGCTACGAAAATAGACGAGTTCTATCAACTGATGTCTCCGCTGATAGATGCGGTAACCGACCAAAAGAGTTTCGAGAACTTTATTCAAGTATTCGAGGCGGTTGTGGCTTATCACAAGGCAACCGAGGAAACAGGTTTGTAAAACAATCCAATAACCAATACTACTATGGCAAAGTTAATTAAGAAAATACGAATCAATACAACTATTCGTTTGCTAACCGGTATGCACATAGGCGGAAGCAGCGACAATGTGGAAATCGGCGGTGTGGATAGTCCCGTAATCAAAGTGGCTACACGGAAGAGAGTAAATTCGTCTTACATGGAAAGTCAGCCATACATTCCCGGAAGTTCGCTCAAAGGCAAAATGCGTTGCCTGCTGGAGCAGGTAGCCGGTGCAGCAAGAGTGGGCGGAGATGAAAAGGTGAACGGATTGTTCGGCTTCTCTTCCAGTAACCAACCTTCCAAACTGATTGTGCGGGACGCCTACTTGACGGAGAAATCGGCGGAAGAATTATATAATTGTTCCGCTCTGGATATGCCCTATACGGAAAATAAGTATGAGAATACTATCGACCGTGTGAAAGGAGCGGCAGAACATCCTCGACAGATTGAGCGGGTACCCGCAGGAGCGGAATTTGCCGTGGAGTTTGTGGTGAATATCTGGGACGGAGACAACGAGACCGCACAGGTACAGCTGCTGAAAGATGCGATTCGCCTTATCGAAAATGACTACCTCGGCGGCAGCGGTTCTCGCGGCTATGGTCAGGTCAAGTTCGGCGAACTCAAAACGGTGGAGCTGTCGCCGGCAAATAATTGGCAGGCAAAAGAGTAGGGGCTATGGCTATGCAACAATTCATGGTATACCGCCTGCGTTTTACGGCACCGCTGCATATCGGCGACCAACGCATGGATTATGGCATAAGCCTGCTATCCGTGGCGTCGGACACTATCTATGCGGCACTGACGGCTACGCTTGCCAAGTTAGGCGAGGCTGTTCCGGCGGGCGGTGATTTGGGCTGTGTGCTGAGCAGTTTGTTCCCCTATTGCACGGCGGATGATAAGATTGCCTACTATTTCCCGAAACCATTAGGCACGCAAATCAAAACGGACAATCCTGACGACCTGAAAAAGATAAAGAAACTGCAATGGCTCTCGCAGCCGCAGTTGGAGCAGGTGCTGCAAGGAAAACCGCTGACGGAATACACCAAGACGCCCGATTTCGTGCAGTCGAGTGTGTCGGCTCGGGTCAAAGTATCTCGCTCGGGAGAGGATGCGATGCCCTTCTATATGGACCGTCTCTATTTTGAGGAGGGTGCAGGTCTGTATTTCTTGGCGTGCGGCAATACCGAGTTGTTAGAGAAGGCTCTGCCCTTGTTGGCGCAAGAGAGTATCGGCACCGACCGCAATGTCGGGAATGGGGCGTTCGAATATACCAAGGAGCAACTCACTCTCACCGTTCCGGAGCCGTGCGAATACGCTTTGTCGCTATCTACTTACATCCCGGAGAACCATGCGCAACTGCAACACGCCATAAGCGGGCAGGCGGCGTATGAGTTGGTGCGGCGAGGCGGTTGGATAACAACCGCGCCCTACAACACCTATCGCAAGAATGCTATCTATGCATTGGCGGCAGGGAGCGTGTTGGCAGGGTTGCATACCGGAGATGGCGCCATAGTCGATTTGGCACCGCAAGGAATGGTGAAGCACCCGATATGGCGTTGCGGAAAAACAATTTGTATTCCCATACAGGTGAAACAAAATGAAAGCAATTAATACGAAATACAAAGTTACGGCAGAAGTGCTGACGCCGCTGTCTATCGGACAAGGCGCAGAGAACGATTGGGTGTATGGGGTGGATTATCTGGTACAATCGGCTCCGAATAATCCGAAACAGCTCCTTTTGTATCATCTTGACCTAAACAAGATGGTGGTTGCGGGGATAAACATAGGAGTTCTGTCTAATTATTTATCCGCTAACAATGTACAGGGTGTACTCAATCTGCTGAAAAACAGTCTAAATAAGGTGAGTGATTTTTGTATTCCCTTGCCGGATGGTATAGGTCTAAACGGCTTAACCAATCCTATTAAGACTTTTCTGCGTAATGATTTGACCAACCACCCTGTTCTTGCCGGTAGTTCGTTGAAGGGGGCTTTGCGTTCCATTCTGTTCACCTACCTGCGTACTAATGAAAAGGACAACGCTTCTGTGTTTGGCAATATGAAAGATGGGAACGACTTTATGCGTTTTGTTCGAGTGGGGGATTTCGAATTTGCTGAGACATGCCTTGTCAATACCAAAATTTACAACCTTACAAGAAACGGAAAAGAGTGGAAAGGCGGGTGGAAATTGAGTGGTGGACGCAATGGACAAACTGTTCATGAATTCAAACCGATCGGATTTAATACTATCTACGAATGTCTTCCGCCTCAAATTAAAGCCGATGCTTATATGTTGTTTGCGGAGAACTTATTTGCTAAAGTCGCAGCCCAAGGAGATACTAAAAAAAAGAAGGAGATATTGAATGATGTGGAAATCCTCTGTGATAAAATTAATGACCATACATACAATTATCTAAACAAGGAAATAGAGTTCTTCAATAAATACGATAAAGCAGAAAGATGCTCAGATATAACGAATTCCATTAGCAAGATACAAGATGTAATTGATTCGTGTGCTTCTAATGAATGTGTGCTAAAAATGTCTTCCGGCTCCGGTTTCCACTCTATTACGGGCGATTGGCAGTATGAGTACTACTATGAGTATACGGACGGAAAGACGGGGA
>CAVFIY010000139.1:0-5689 GCA_963622435.1 Bacteroides uniformis
TCAAGTTCTAGACCTCCCCTCACCCCTCCAAAGGAGGGGAATAAAAAATCTCCTATGCTGCTCCGCAGCAAGAAAAATAGAGGAAAATTTACAAAATATTCTTTGTTTCCCTCCATTTTTCGCGAGCGCAGCGAGCAGGATATAATATATCAGCAGGAAAGAAATATACTCTGTTTTCCTCCATTTTTCGCGAGCGCAGCGAGCAGGAGCCAAAGAGAGATCGAGCAGGAAACTCTAACCCGGTAAATTAAACAGAAAAGAACTATACAACAATGGCAAAAGCACAAAATTCAATCAATCTGATTGACATTTTCTCGGAGTTCAAAGAACTCAAAAACATTGACAGACAGACTTTTATCAATGTCTTGGAGGACTCGTTCCGCAATGTGATTTCCAAGATGTACGGCACGGATGCCAACTACGATGTGATTATCAACCCCGATAAGGGCGACCTCGAGGTCTATCGTAACCGCCTCGTGATGGAGGACGACGATGTGGCGAACCCTAATACGCAGATTGCCTTGAGTGATGCCTTGAAGATCGACGACGAGGCAGAGGTGGGCGAAGAGGTGACGGACAAAGTGGAGTTCCAATCCTTCAGCCGTCGTATGATCCTCAACCTGCGCCAGACGCTTGCCAGCAAGATACTCGAACTGCAAAAAGAGAACCTCTATATCCGCTATAGCGAGATGCTCGGGAACATCGTCTCGGGCGAACTCTACCAGGTGTGGAAGAAGGAGATGCTGTTGTTGGACGAGGACGGCAACGAACTCTATCTGCCCAAGCAGAATCAGATTCCCGGCGACTACTACCGCAAGGGCGAGACCGTGCGTGCCGTCGTCGTGCAAGTCGATAATAAGAACCAGAACCCGAAGATTATCCTCAGCCGTACCAGCCCGCTCTTCCTGCAACGCTTGTTCGAGCAGGAGGTGCCGGAGGTGCACGACGGGCTGATTGCCATTAAGAACATCGCCCGTATCCCGGGCGAGCGTGCCAAGGTGGCTGTCGAGTCGTTCGACGACCGTATCGACCCGGTCGGCGCGTGCGTCGGTATTAAGGGTGCGCGTATCCACGGTATCGTGCGTGAGTTGCGCAACGAGAACATCGATGTCATCAACTATACGAGCAATATCAACCTCTATATCCAGCGTGCGTTGGCGCCGGCAAAGATATCGTCGATGACTATTAACGAGGAGGAGAAAAAAGCCGAGGTATATCTTAAGCCCGACGAGGTCAGCCTCGCCATTGGTAAGGGCGGTTTCAATATCAAACTGGCGTGCATGCTCACGGGCTATCAGATCGATGTCTATCGTGAGATGGAGGGCGACGACTCGGATATCTACTTGGACGAGTTCAACGATGAGATCGACCAGTGGGTACTCGATGCGCTTAAGGCAATCGGTCTTGATACCGCCAAGCAGGTGCTTAATACGCCGAAAGCCGAGTTGCTGGAGCGTACCGACCTCGAGGAGGAGACCATCGACCATGTACTCGATGTCCTCTCCGCCGAGTTCGAGAACGACTAATTAAGAATAGCAACTATAGCCGCTATAGTCCCTATAAAAACTATAGCCTCTATAACTGCTATAGTCCCTATAAATAATAACCCCCAACTAAAAAAAAACAACCCCACAATACTCTATCCGCATGGCAATTAAACTTATCAAGGCTTGTAAAGAACTCAATGTCGGCCTATCCACCGCCGTACAATTCTGTGCCAAGCAAGGTAAGGAAATCGCGAATGTCGACCCTAATGTGCGCATTGACGATGACCTGTATCTGCTTCTAGCGAAAGAATTTAACAAAGACATGGCACTCAAACTCGAAGCAGAGCGCCAGGCACACGAACGCCAAGAACGAGAACTGCCGCAGACTCTTTCGGTGGAGAAACCGCAAGAGCCGAAGCATATCCCGACCGAAATCCCCCAACCGAAAGTTGTGGGGAAGATTGACCTTGATGCAGAGAAGAAAGCCAAAGAGGAAGAGGCACGCCGCGTAGCCGAGGCAGAGGCGCAAGCCAAAGCCGCTGCGGAGGCGGCAGCCCGCGAGAAAGCCGAGCGTATCGCTCGTGAAGAGGCGGAACGCAAGGCGGCAGAAGCAGAGCGTCTTGCCCGCGAGGAAGCGGTGCGCAAAGCCGCCGAGGCAGAGGCACAAGCCAAAGCCGTCGTGGCAGCGGCTTCCAAACCCGCCAAACCCGTTCAACCCGCAGAGCCTGCTCCGGTGGCTCAACCCGCTGCCGAAGCCCCCAAGGAGGCACCCCAGCAGCCGGAGATATTCCGTTTGGCGAAACCCGAATTGAAGAACGCCCCCAAGGTAGTCGGTAAGATCGACTTGAGTACGATTAACCAAGCCACGCACCCGACTAAGAAGAGTAAGGAGGAGCGTAAGAAAGAGCGCGACGCTCGCTTGCAGAACGGACAGAACGGGCAGAACGGCGAGAAACGCCATCGCGAACGCATCAAGCAAAACAAGGTGGATGTGAATGATGCGCGCAACCAGAAAGGCAAAGTGGACTCCAAGAAGAAAGGAGTTAAGGTTGAGGTGGACGACGAGGAGGTACAGCGTCAGATTAAGGAAACGCTCAACCGCCTGCAGGGGCAGAAAGCCAAGACCAACACGGGTAAGTACAAGCGCGAACGCCGCGAGCAGGAGCGCGAGAAAGTCGCCCATGAGAAGGAACTGGCACAAGCACAGTCCAAAGTGCTGAAACTCACCGAGTTCGTGACGGCGAACGACTTGGCAGTGATGATGAACATCCCCGTTACCAAAGTCATCGGTACTTGTATGTCGTTGGGCTTGATGGTCAGCATCAACCAACGCCTCGACGCCGAGACTATCAATATCGTGGCAGAGGAGTTCGGCTTTACCACCGAGTATGTCAGTGCGCATGTGGTGGAGGAACTGAATGCCGACGAGCAACTGAACGAGGAGGACATCGAGCCTCGCTGCCCGATTGTTACCGTCATGGGGCATGTCGACCACGGTAAAACTTCGCTGCTCGACCATATCCGCAACACGAATGTCATTGCGGGTGAGGCAGGCGGTATCACGCAGCACATCGGTGCTTATAATGTCAAACTGAAGAACGGGCAGCACATCACTTTCCTCGATACCCCGGGGCACGAGGCGTTTACCGCTATGCGTGCGCGCGGTGCGAAAGTGACGGATATAGCCATTATCATTATCGCCGCCGACGATGCCGTCATGCCGCAGACTATCGAGGCAATCAACCACGCCCAAGCGGCAGGTGTCCCGATGATATTCGCTATCAACAAATGCGATAAGCCGGGTGCGAACCCCGATAAGATACGCGAGCAACTGTCGAACATGAACATTCTTGTCGAGGACTGGGGTGGTAAGTACCAGTGCCAGGAAATCTCCGCCAAGAAAGGCGACGGCGTCTTCGAACTGCTGGAGAAAGTGCTGTTGGAGGCAGAGATGCTCGACTTGAAAGCCAACCCCAAGCGCCGTGCCAAAGGCTCTATCATCGAGTCTTCGCTCGATAAGGGGCGCGGCTATGTAGCAACGCTGCTGGTGGCAGACGGTACACTCCATATCGGCGATGTCGTGCTGGCGGGAACTTTCCACGGAAAGGTCAAGGCGATGTTCAACGAGCGCGGACAGAAGATACAGGAGGTGCTGCCGGGCGAACCGTGTACCATACTCGGTCTGAACGGTGCGCCGCAGGCGGGCGACGAATTCAATGTCCTTCCCACCGAGCAAGAGGCACGCGAGATTGCCAACAAACGCGAGCAACTGCAGCGTGAGCAGTCTATCCGAACGAAGAAGCATGTGGGCTTGGAGGAGATCGGACGACGCTTGGCTATCGGCGACTTCAAGGAACTGAATGTCATCGTCAAGGGCGATGTGGACGGCTCTGTAGAGGCACTGACCGACTCCCTGCTCAAACTCTCCACCGAGAATATCCAAGTCAATGTCATCCACGGTGCCGTGGGTGCTATCTCGGACAGCGATGTCATGCTGGCAGCCGCATCCGACGCCATTATCGTGGGCTTCAATGTCCGCCCGACGGCAACCGCCCGCAAGATGGCGGACAGCGAGGAGGTGGATATCCGTATCTACTCTATCATCTACGATGCTATCGAGGAAATCAAGGCGGCTATGGAGGGTATGCTCTCGCCCGAGATAAAAGAGGAGGTGACAGCCACCCTCGAGGTGCTGCAGACCTTCCATATCTCCAAGGTGGGAACTATCGCGGGTTGTATCGTGCGTGAGGGTAAAGCCAAGCGAGGCAACAAGTGCCGTGTCATTCGCGACGGTATCGTTATCCAAACGAGCGAACTCTCGTCGCTTAAGCACGGTAAGGACGACATCAAGGAGGCAGGTATCAATACCGAATGTGGTTTGAGTATCAAGTCCTTCAACGATATCGTGGCGGGCGACCTCATCGAGACCTTCGAACAAGTCGAGGTAGCCAAGACACTCTAATTTCAATCGTAAAGGGGGATGTACACGAGTATAAAGTGTATGTCCTCTATCGTTTCTATGCGTATCGTAATTCTAGGCACGGCATACCCCTATCGGGGCGGATTGGCAGCGTTCAACGAGCGGCTGGCGCACGAGGCGTTGGCGGCAGGCGATGAGGTGGAGATACTGACTTTTACGCTGCAGTATCCCGATTTCCTCTTCCCCGGTAAGACGCAGTACAGCGAAGACCCCGCCCCCGCCGACCTGTCGATACGGCGTGTGATGAACTCCGTCAATCCCCTGTCGTGGGTGCGCACGGGGCGACTGATACGCAGCCTGCACCCTGACCTGCTGATAGTGCCGTTCTGGATACCGCTTATGGCACCATGCCTGGGTACAATAGCCCGTATCGCCAAGCGCGGCGGCATACGGGTGGTGTCCGTCTTGCACAATGTCATCCCGCACGAGCCGAAACCGTGGGACAAAATCTTCGTCCGCTATTTCCTACGCAGCGCAGACGGCTTTGTGGCATTGTCCGACAGTGTAGGCAACGACTGCCTTGCCCTGCTCGGTAAGGGGGCGAACAAGCCCGTTCGTGTGTCGCCGCACCCTATCTACGACAACTACGGCGAGGCGGTGGAGAAGCAGGCGGCACGCCGCCAATTGGGATTGCCCGAAGAGGGAACAATCCTGCTCTTCTTCGGGTTCATTCGGGACTATAAGGGATTGGACTTGCTGCTCCGAGCCCACGCCGATAAGCGTCTGCAGAACCCTAACACACACCTTGTCGTGGCAGGCGAGTTCTATGGCAACAGCGAGAAATACTATGCTTTGGAAAAGGAATTGGGCTTGTCGCAACCCGTTATCTGGCGTACGGCGTTTATCCCCGACGAGCAGGTGCGGCTCTATTTCTCAGCGGCAGACCTCATCGTGCAACCCTATAAGACCGCCACGCAAAGCGGTGTGACGCAGATAGCCTACCATTTCCGCAAACCGATGTTGGTCACGAATGTGGGCGGATTGGCGGAGATAGTGCCGAACGGGAAGGTGGGCTATGTGACGGAGGTTAACCCGCAGTCAATAGCCGATGCATTAGCGGATTTCTGCAGCCGTGAGGACGCAGACTGCTTCCGCTCGGGGATAGAAGAAGAACGAAAAAAATACGCCTGGAGTCGTATGCTCCAAGCCTTACAATCGGTGTAGGTCAGCAACTGCCCAACGCCAGGCAGAGCAATCCCAATAGAATACCCACCAAGCAGGC
>CAVFIY010000140.1:0-5006 GCA_963622435.1 Bacteroides uniformis
TCGCTGATAGGCAAAGAGGCAATGCAGCACCTGCAACCCTCGAGTTTTGCTGACCTCGTGGGTATGCTGCCGGGTGCGCAGACCTCTGCGCCGAACCTGACCTCGGCAAACACCATTCGCCTGCGGGAGGCGAGCAACGGCACGGGCAGCGATGACTATGCCGCCGCCTCGTTGGGAACGAGTTTTGTGATAGACGGCGCACCCCTCTCGACCGATGCGAACATGCAGTATGTGCAGAGTAGCAGCACCCAAGACGACCAACGCCAAGTGGTGAACAAGGGCGTGGATATGCGTACCATTTCGACCGACGACATTGAAAAAGTGGAAATCATACGCGGTATAGCAGGGGCGGAATATGGCGATGTGACAAGTGGCGTGGTGAAGATAGAGCGCACCATGAAACCCACCCCGTGGCGTGCGCGGTTCAAAGCAGACGGCTTCAGCAAACTGCTCTACTTCGGCAAAGGATGGGAGTTTGGGAGAAGCCCAAGCAAGACTCCCCCAACCCCCTCAATGGCACCCCACTGCGCAGTGCTTGCGGGGACCCCGCTGCAGAGGGGGCTATCAGCAAAGGGCGGAAATAACGGAAATAGTACCGTCCTTAATATCGGTTTGGACTATCTCAATGCCAAAAACGACCCGACGAATACATTGGAGAACTATCAGCGTATTACGGGGTCGGTGCGGCTGCAGAACCGTTGGCAGGTAGGCGATACACGGGTGCGTTGGCAGACCAATCTTGACTATACAGGGAGCATCGATAACGACAAGATAGACCCCGACATCAACCACAATAAGGAGGACTCCTACCGCAGCGAGTACCACCACTTGACATGGGGTAACACGCTCAATATCAACAATAAAACACAGTCGTGGTGGGCGTTTGCGCTGACCACCAATCTCAGTTACTCCCTCGACCGTATTCGGCAGACCAAGTTCACCCAACTGACTACGCCCATTCAGCCCGCACTCACTTCCCTCACCGAGGGGGCGCAAGATATGGTGCTGCTGCCCTATCAGTATGTGGCAGACTACACGGTGGACGGCAAACCGCTGAATGTGTTCGTGCGTCCGAAAGCGAACTTCGTGTTCCATACATGGATGATAGACCACAAAGCCGCCGTCGGGGTGGAGTGGAAATACGATAAGAACTTCGGTCGAGGGCAGGTGTACGACCTCTCGCGCCCGCTCAACTACGCATCGTCCTTACGCCCCCGTGCCTACAACGACATCCCCGCCACCAATCAGTTGGCGTGGTACATACAAGACGAGATACATATACCAGCGGGGAAGACATCGTTCGACTTGGAGGTGGGGCTGCGAGGCACATCGCTGTTGGGGCAGGATAAGCAATACACCATGCACGGGAAGTGCTACCTCGACCCGCGGGTGAACCTGATGTACAACATTCCCGTGCCGGGTGGTAAGGTCTTCCTGGCGGCGGCAGTCGGCCGTCATACGAAGATGCCGACCCTCTTGCAACTCTATCCGAACCAAATCTACGAAGACTTAAAGGTGCGGAATGTGACGGTGTCGGAAGACAGTGTGCTGAATGTCTATACGCACATCATAGACCCCACGAACTATAAGTTAACGCCTGCCCGCAACCTCAAATGGGAGGTGCGTGCGGGATTCGAGATTCATAAGCACGCTTTCTCCGTCACCTACTTCCAAGAGCGTATGCAAGACGGATTTCGGCAGTGGCGCAACTGCTTGCCTTTCACCTACACGGTGGATTCCATCGCTACGGACGGCACCCGCACACCGCTGATTTACAGTAAGTTGCTCACTTATACGATGACCACCAACGGCAGCGAGATACGCAAGGAGGGTGTGGAATGGCAGTACCGCAGTCCGCGTATCCCCGCTATCTGTACTCGCTTTACGGTGAACGGAGCGTGGCTGCGAACGACCTACAAGAACTCGCAGGCGGTGTTCTCGACCGACAAACTGAACGAGGTCATCAACGGCGTGGCGGTGAAAGACTACTACATCGGCTACTACGATTGGGAGGGCGGCAGCGTGCGGGAGAACCTGAATACCAATGTGATAGCCGATGTCTATATCGAACGAATAGGGCTGACGGTAAGTGCCACGGTGGAGATGACACTTTATTCCGCACAGCGAACGCTGCGTAAGAACGGTGTCCCCGTAGCCTATATGGACTTGTCGGGCGAACTGAAACCCTACACCGAAACGGAGCAGAACGACCCCGTGCTGCAGGCACTCATATTCTCCTACAACGAAGACCAATTCCGCCGAAAGGTGGTGCCGTTCGCCGGCTACCTGAACCTGCGGGTGCAGAAAAGCATTACCCGCTATGCCGACATCGCTTTCTTTGTGAACAAACTGCTTGACTACCTGCCCGACTACACCGTGGACGGCGTTACTATCCACCGTAGCGCATCCCCCTACTTCGGCATGGAACTGAACCTCAAACTATGAGGTAATGATGAATGAAGAATTATGAATTAAGAATGAAGACCCGAAGACGAAATACATTTAGCATTGTGCATTTAGCATTTAGCATTGTAGGAAGCGCATTGTGCATTGTCGCCTGCACCCAGCAGGTGACAGACGACTCCCCCGCCTGCCCGATAGAGGTAGTGCTGACGCTGCCGTCTGCATTAGACACTGTGTCAATAGAGCGAATCCCCCACGACTCAATACGACTGACCCTCAACGACCTCAATATGGGGCATACCTACACTATCTCGCCCGACAGTAGTTATGCACAGGATACACTCGAATTGGCGTGTACCTTTACTGTACCGTCGGGATACTACGATGCCACGGTGGCTTTCTCCCTGCCAACGGACGACAGCACCACGCTATCGCTGTGTGCCTATCTCAAGAGTATCGCCATTGTACAATCGTCCAAACCCCGGACACTCTACGCCTCGGCAAGTCCCGTACATGCAGAGAGTAGGGACTTTGTCTTTGCCGAACTATCCACGGCAGGTACGCAGACCCCGCAGGGCAAGAACTATATCGGCGACACCTATTTCGTCCTCTACAACAACACCGCCGACACGCTCTACGCCGACGGGGTGGTGCTGTTGGAGTCGAAACTGAAGAACAGTCAGAAATTTGAGGCACTGACACCGGACTTTATTCCCGATTACTTCGGGGCAGACGCTATCTATCGTATTCCCGGTGGCGGACAAGACTATCCCGTTGCTCCCGGAGGTACGGTACTGATAGCAGACAATGCACAAGACCACCGCACGGCGAATAGCAACTCGTACGACCTAAGGATGGCGGATTTTGAGTGGTACGACCAATCGACAAGCGCCACCGTGACGGATATAGACAATCCCGATGTGCCGAATATGGTGAAAGTGTATTGCTACACGATGACGATTTGGACACCGAACCGACAAGGCAATACCTCGTTTGCATTGGCACGCTTCCCCGAAGGACTGACCGACTCGGCGTTCCTGACCGACTACAGACAAGCGTACACCTACCGACTGATTACCTCGGCGGGGACATTCGATATGTCGAACGCCTGCTACCTCGTACCCAACGAGTGGATAGTGGACTGCGTGAACACCTGCCCCCGCACGGCATATCAGTGGCTCGTAGTGTCGTCGGCATTAGACGCAGGGCGTAGTTATGTAGGGGAAACAGGTGCAGACCCGAACCGCTTCGGGAAATGCGTACGCCGCCGCTTCCTCGAAGAGAACGGCGCACAAGTCCTTCTTCCCAACGGACGCCCCCAACTGCAAGACTGGAACAACTCCTCCCTCGACCTCCTCCCCTCCCAACCCGCCAACCCCACCTACTTCGGGGAATTATGAATTAAGAATGATGAATTAAGAATTACTGCGGAGAATTATGAATTAAGAATGAAGAATTATGAATTATATGCTTTGTGGATGAAAGAAGAACACCTGACAACGATATAACCATACTCGGCATGTTAATTGTTAATTTTTAATTGTTAATTGGAGAAATGCTTCTTGCTGCTTTGCTAACGACCCTGCTGCTCGACACCGCTTCTACGGAGGCGTATCTCGGCGGGCAGTATGGACAATCGACTATGCCCCTTTCGGGAACGGAGGCGGGCGGGTTCGGCGTGTACGCACAGTCGGTATATGACCTGAGCGAGGTGAGCCGTGTGTTTGGCGAAGCGTCCTACGAGTGGGGGAGGAGCAAAGGGCATCGGTGGGTGGAGAACGCAGACTACACGCTGCTCTATCCGTACCTGACTTGCGACACGATAGGCGGAGGCTTCCAGACAGAGCGGTATTGGTTCCGAGGCGGCTACAGGTGGAAACAGTCGCATGTGATCTGGCATTTGGCGCTACAATACCGCGCATTGCAGAGTTATCGGAGTGTGGACCCGCGTCCGAAAAACAAAGTGGCGGACTTGCAAGTGGAAGGCTCTGTCGGCTACACGGACAGCCGCTATGCCTATTCGTTCATCGGGTCTGTGGGACGCTATAAGCAGAACAACGACATCTCTTTCTACTCCGAGGCGGGGAACAGCACGGTGTATCATCTGGTGCAGCCGGACGAGGACTATGTACGCTTTGCGGGCAGTTTTACTTCGTCGTACTACCACGGACTGACAGCAGGCGGCGCTTGGCTGATGCAGCCCGCAGAGCGAGGCGTATTGGCAGGAGCGGATTATCACTATATGGGCGTGACAAAAGAATTAAGCAGTGCCACCTCCACTCCTATTGCCCGCCTGCATACGCACACCATTGGGCTGCAAGCAGGATATGCTACGCCTGCAGGGCGAATCATACTGCAGGCAGACTACGGGCTGCGGCTCGGCACGCAATACTTGTACGGCGATGTGGCGGGAAACTACTATTACCTCCTCTACCGCACACAAAACTATCGAGAACAAACAGCAACTATTTCCCTTTCCGGTTCGTATCGCCGGACACTCCCTGTCGGCTATCTGCGCCTCGCCGGTACAGTGAACTACTGCCACCATTTCACCCCCGCCCGCACCGAAACACCTACGCACTCCGTTACACCCGCCATCACTG
>CAVFIY010000140.1:5016-5686 GCA_963622435.1 Bacteroides uniformis
CCCCTACTGGGCAGAGTTGGCAACCTACCTAACCTCCGCCCAAACAGACATCCATCTCTCCATCCGCTACGCCTTCCCCCTCACCAAACCAAAAGAGAACAGAAAAGGAAATGGAAAAGAAAATGGGAAAGAAAATGGGAAAGGGAGAGGAAAAGAAAAAGACACTATTGAAAGCATATATTGGTTCATACAACCAACCCTAACATTCTCCTACTACACCGCTTCAGCATACCGTTGGCAAATAGGACTGCAAACAGGCATCTGCTTCTAATACCTCCCAGTTGAAAAAAAATAATAAACCTAACTATGCCCTACATAATACTCTTACGCGTCCTTATTTACTCAATGCTACTATCGAAAAAAAACGAATAGGTACAGCACATCCGGCAGCCTGGGGGCGTGGGTTGTGGACTAAGGAATTCTAGCGAAGCCCACCGGGCTTCACTCGCTGCGGGCACTCAATGTGCTACGCACATCTGCCCTCCGCTTCACTCCACCCGCAACGGCTCGTTAGAGCCGTTTGACCCGTTAATGCATCTAGCCTATCTAGAACATCTAGCCTATCTAGCCCAACTAGATTAACTAGATACAACTAGATAAACTAGATACAACTAGCCGCCACTTGGGGGCGTGGGTGTCCCCACCCGCGACGGTTTGGAACAAACCGTTT
>CAVFIY010000141.1:0-5685 GCA_963622435.1 Bacteroides uniformis
AGAATACAGAGGGGAACACTGCTGAGGCAGTGAAGACCTACACCCTTGTAGCAGGTTGGAACAGCCTGGCAATAGACCTCAAGACCGA
Organism: Bacteroides uniformis; assembly: GCA_963622435.1. GTDB lineage: Bacteria > Bacteroidota > Bacteroidia > Bacteroidales > Paludibacteraceae > Colicola. Next base: position 89 of record CAVFIY010000141.1, read on the forward strand.
CTTCGTAGGCATCAACTTGGCAACTATCTTCCAAATGAAGTGGGATGGGATGCCGACCACCTGCTTCATCGACAATGTCTATTTCTACAAGCCGGGTGCAATGACGCTACTTCCTGCAGCAGAGACCCTCGCCCCCGCACAGAAACTCATCGAGAACGGACAAGTCATCATTCTGCGTGACGGCATCCGCTACAACGCAATGGGGCAACGCCTCCAATAGTCGCACCCTAATCTTCGGATAGCAGCACGCTAATTATCCAAGCCACTCTGCTATTCCCCGAAGATATCAAACAATACGGGCTGCCTACCTCGTGGTAAGCAGCCCGTATTCGTTATCTGCAGCAGTCGTTACTCTGCGCGTACACCCGTTGTAGTGTAAGTATGTCCGTTGAGTCGGATATAGACAACCCCATTGCGGATGAACTTCGTCGCACGGGCAGGTGCTTCTGTGTTCGACAATCCCGTCTTCGTACCGTCATACACAATCTTCACGGGGCGATCGTTAGAGTTCTTCCCGTCCAAAGTAAAGGTCAGTTTGTCCTCTACATACGCTACCGTTACCGTCCCCGAGGTAAGCATATAGACGCTGCTCAAGTTGCCCGAAGTTTTGAGTGTACCGTAGTACGACGGATGGAGCATACCGTCTTCCGAGTCGATACCCTGGCACGCATAGACAGTACCTGCCGCCCCGCTGTCGTCAATGTCGTAAGTGCCGGCGGGGATAAGTACTTGCGTCGTGTCCTCTACATAGAAGTATAGTGCCACCATATCCGCTTGTTCCAGGCTCGTAGCGCGGAAGAAGACCTTCTGATTCTCTGCATCTTCCACACGGAGAACCACATGGTCGGACGCGGTGTACGAGCGGTTTACAGAGCCTGAAACGGCGTCGTACTCCAGTGCCTCACTCTCCGAGTAGTTGAAAGTCGAAGTGATGTGGTAGAGAATAGAGTCCGCCCCCAAGAAGTCCGCCTCGAGCGTATAGACCTTGTCCTCCTCCGTAATGGTAGCCTGGCAGTTGAGCATAGGCACATCGGTCGTATCCTTTCCGTTAATCACGCCGATATGCGTGTAAGAGCGGTTGAAGTCGTAGTAAGTGTACATACCCTCCGGTGTGTCCGTATTGACCTCCATAGCGAGCAGGTACTGCGTGTCTGCGTTGTACATAAAGTAGTACTCCTGGCGTGTGAAGAAGCATGACTCCCCTGTGTCCTTAAAGTTGATGTTCACCTCTTTCTTCGGCTCGGGTACAGCGTGACGGAGGTCTAATACATACAGCACGGTATCATTCCCGAGTACGCTCCCCGTCAGGTGCGGGAAGTAGGCCGCGTCTTCCTCTATCGTGAGATTGACATCCAGAGCCAGCGAGATGCTGTGCAGCGCATTCTTGTGCGTGATACTCCCCTGCTTCACATCCTCCTGCGTGTAGTCGCGGTAGAGTTCGTCGGTCTTCAGTGTCAGCGATACGGCATCGCCGTCAGCGTTCTTTGCCTCAAAGGAAACCAACTCGGCGTACTCGTCGAAGGACACCGCGAGGTTCGTCGCCTCAATCTGAACCGTATCTTTCGGCACAATCACTTCGGGCTTCTCTGCTTTGAGCGTAATCTTGTAGAGAATAGTGTCCGAGCCGAATATCTCCGCTTGACAGATGTAGTAGTCCTCGTCGGCGGTTACGCTAGCCGAAATCTCATCCCATACCGTTACACGCTTGCTCTCCGTTCCCTCGTAGGCAATATAGTTGCCGTCGGCAAAATCCGCTACGGCGTACTCGCCCACAACGGTCTTCGGGTTGCCTTTGATGACGATGTGCGTGTCAATACTGTCTGTTGCCGATACCTCTGCGAACTTGTCTTTTGCCGTGAAGCCGAAGAGCGACTTCGTAGCCCAGAACTCTGCCACACCGGTGTAATTCAGTTGGACAGTCTTCTTCGCAGCGGGCTTGGCTTCCTGCTTTGCGGTTATGGCATAGATAGCGCCGAATTCGTCAACCACTATGGCGGTAAGTTCATATCCGGCGACGGTTTGTGTGACAACCACTTTCGTACCGGCTACGACACTGCTTTCGTCGCCCATACCATCCGAATATACGGTTACATGGCTGTTCGATGTGTCAATATAATCATCAGGAGTGTCATCGGGGTCATCGCTCACGATGAATGTTCCCACCATCGACTTTGCATTCCACGCCATGCAGTCGAATTGGAACTCGTAAGTCGGCTCCGTCGCCTTATCAAGCAGCACATGGACATATTCCGTGCCTGATACTTGTTCGGTTTTCCAACTTGCGCACGGTACCTTTATGGTATCCGCTTTTGTCGCCTGCGGCGCATGTACCGCCGTGGCGTACTCGGCATTCTGTGCAGTCAGCGTCGCTGCCGCACACATTGCCATTACTAAAGAAAGTACTTTCTTCATTGTTACTGTGATTTGATTGTTTATAATAGTTGCTGATACTATGCAGACGCTTATCGATTGGATGTGCCTGTCTGTAGCCCCACAAGAGCCGCCTGACTCCGCTATATCTCTAGCAGGAGGCAGCCCCAGCCCTCATACTACTCACTCGCAAACTCATTGTTGAAGTACTGCTTCAGGTTGAGTTGCGTGCCGAGTTCCATCTTCTGCCGCAGCCGATAGCGCATCATCTCCACGCCGCGGGGCGAGATGTTGAGCAGCGGTGCTATCTCTTTGGTCTGCAGTCCCATTTTGATATAGACGCAGAGGCGTTTCTCTTGCTTGCTGAGCCACGGATACTTGGCAGTCAGTCGTCGGATGAAGCGGTCGTTCACGATGTCGAAGTTGTCCTCAAAGCGGCTCCAGTCCACCCCTCCGTCGCTGTTCGAGGCAAGCCGCTGCAGCAGGTTCTGCAAGCGCAGTCGGGTGTTCACTTCGTCCCCTGCCTGGAGGGCATCGAGGCAACGCTTTATCTCTCGCTGCACCGACTCACTCAACTCCTTGCGGTTGTTCTCCGAGAGGATGAGGTTGCTCAACTCCTGACTTTTCTGCCGCAGTTCAAACTGCGTCTTGTCGTTCTCCAACTGCAGTATCTGCATCTGCTGTGCGCGCAATTGGGCGTTCTTCTCCGCCTCGATACGCTCTTTGTCGCGGCGTAGGAGCAGCCTTACCCACCATGCCACGCCCAACCCGCAGAGTATGCCTGCCACGACATAGAGCAGTATCATCCATCCGCTTTTGTACCACGGGCGGGCAATGCGGATGGTGAGGCTGCGCTCCGTCGTCCCTTCGGGTGTGAGCATTCGTATATCCAGTGTGTAATCTCCCGAGGAGAGAGCAGTCAGGTCGCGCTCGGTGGCAGTAGTGGGGGCGGAGTAGTCTTTCTCTATCGGGCGCAAGCGCGTGGTGTAGAGGGTGTGCGCTTGGTCGGTGTTGCTGCCGCAGTACGCTATGTGCAGCGAATAAACCCCCGTCCGCAGTGTGAGCGGCTCGTCCTTCTCTTCGTACGACTCGCCGTAGAGGTCTTCCTCTTTGGGGCTGAGGCTCCGTATGCTGCGTATATAGAGGTGTTGCGGCGTGTCCCGTTGCGGGGAGGGCGGCGTGGGGCTAATACGCCGAAAGCCGTTTATGCCGCCTACGACAGCCTCCCCGTTTTCGGTGAAGTGGAGATTGCTGAAGCCGCCTATCATGAATGTGCCGTACTCCATCATCTCTTGCGGCGGCATATATTGTCCTTTGGCGGTGTCCCACCGCAGCAGCCAGAGTTTGTCCTGCTCTATGTACCAGCGGTTACGCGCCCCGTCTTCTTTCAGTTGCAGATACCGCCCTACTTTGGGCAGCCCCACCTCTTCGGGGCGGCAGGGGCGTAACTCTCCCGTGCTATCCACCCGCCCGATATAGGCGTAGGAGGATACGATCACCTCATCGCCTATGCGGACAATCGAGTAGTGTTGCTGGGCGGCGGGGCAGGCTATCATCACCTCCCGCTCCACTTGTCGTTTGTCGATGTCCGGTGTCAGCCGCTCCACGCCTTGCGACGACAGCACCCAGATGTTCCCCTGTGCGTCCACTTGATAGTACAGCGCGGTCTCTTCGAAGCCCTTTAGGTGCTGTATGTGCCACCCGTCGGCACCCCGTTGCAGTAGCGAGAACCCCGTGTAAGTCCCTGCAATGGCGAAAGTGCTGCGGGGGTAGGGGCGGATGTTCCATACGCCGTCGCCCTCCTCAATAGCCACGAAGCGATTGGCTTTTATCTCAAATAGTCCTCTGTTGTGGCAGCAGAGCAGCCGCCCTGCCACCTCTTTGAGGTTCCAAACCTGCCCGAGTGAGTTCTCTATCAGTTCGGGTGCGCCCCCTCGTATGCGATACACGCCTTGATTCGTCCCCAGATAAAGCGTGCCTTGGTGTTCAATCGCCGCATAGCCTGCGCCGTAGTCGTAGCGCAGGTTGTTGAGGAACCGAATGGGGGACATTAGGCGCACATAGTCTATGCCCTTGTCCAGCCCGACCCACAGGTTGTCCTGTCGGTCGAATAGCAGACTGAGTATGGTGTTGTTCTGTAACCCGTTCTCTCGGTTGAGGTATTGGCAGTGCGTGCCGTCTAAGTCGGTCAGCACCAATCCGTTGCGCACCGTGCCGAGCGCGATGTGATGTTTGCTTATCGCCACGGCGTAGAGTTGGTTGCGCCGAATGAACGGGTCGGCTTCGGTGCGGAGCGGGTGTATGCGCACGCCGTCATAGACGAACAGCCCTTTGAAGTCGGTGGCAATCAGTACTTTGTTTTGATAGGGTAGGAGCGCACAGACAACAGCCCCTTGTAGGGTTTCCGTGCCGCGCAGCGTGTGCAGCCTGTTCGCGCTGAGGATATAGACATCGCGGGCGGTCGCCACATAGAACTCCCCGTTTGCCAGCAGGGCGGTGCGGATAACAGCACCGGGAGCAATCGCTTCGGTGTGTCCGTCCGGGTAGAGGAGAAAGATGTAGTTACGGGTCTGTACATAGAGGCATTGCTCGGTGGGGAAGATGCGCCACACCTCGCCGAACTGCCTGTATGCTTCGGGTATCTGCCCCACCAGCGTGTGGTATTCCTGCTTGCCGAAAGCGTCGGGGGTGAAGTATCCGAAGTCGTCTGTACCGCCCGCATAGACACGCCCTTGCGGGTCGGTGGCAAGCGCACGCACCACAGTCGAGTTCCCGATGCCGTAGAGTTGCCACCGCGCCCCGTCGTACTCGAGCATACCGTAGTTGTTGGCGGCGTATATCCACCCGTTGGGGTGTTGTACAATAGCCCAGTTCTGTGTCCCTGCGTGGTAATCGTCCGGGCTAAAGTTCTGCGTTATCGGCACCCATTCCGCCCCCTCACTACTTCCCTGCCGCACATGCTCTATCTCCCGACTAACTCTCTCCGTTGTCCCAACAGCCCACGCACTTCCGACCGCCAGCCCTAAAGCCACCGATACAGTCCAAAGTCTTATTCTTTCTCGTCTTCTGCTCATTCTATTACGGGACATTCTTTCGCCTCCATTCTACAAATCCGCTATCCCATTTCAGCGCACAAAGTTACATCTTTTCTCCGATATACGCAACCGAAAAAGGAGTATAACAGGGCAACCGCATCAAAATCAGTCAATGAGTATGGCGCAGAGCAG
>CAVFIY010000142.1:0-5679 GCA_963622435.1 Bacteroides uniformis
GGTGAAGCGGAGGACAGATGTGCGTAGCACATTGAGTGTCCGAAGCGAATGAAGCCCAGTGGGCTTCATAAGAATTCCTTAGTCCACAACCCACGCCCCCAGGCTGGCGGATGTGCCGGGCGGGGTATTTGTCGCGGGTTTGGGTGGACCGGATGTCTGGAAAATCCGGATTTCTGATTATCCGGGACATGGAGGATTCGGCACTGTATGGTCAAACGGTTTGTTCCAAACAGGCGGCGGGCTCTAGGAGAAATCAATAGAGCAGACCAAACATCCACAAAGGGATTCGATTGTGATGACCAATCTCCAAATCGCCGATAGCCAAATAACTGTTCGGGATGTCTCGTATCTGCTCGAAAGTTTTGGAGCGACCTCCGACCTCAAATAAGTATTTCCTATTGATTAAGAAATCACCGTCCTTAGGCAACAGCACCTCCTGCGTGGCACGGAGTTGATTATAGAAAAAGGTTTCACGCAGCGTTCCCGTATCAATATGCGTTGAAAGACAATACATTAGGTTGGTGTTGTCGAGGTATATCTTATCGGGTTTGCTCAATGACTTCAAGTTCTTTACCTCACTGCGGAATAGTGCTAACAACGCCGCACGCTCCAAGGCGTACAACATCTTCAATCCCATTTCTCGATTGGTGTCTAGTTCCCGATAGAGTTCTGCCATTTTGGGCATGAACGGCACCCGCTCGGCGAGAATCATCAGCATACGCTGAATCTTCTGTATGCTCACAAACGACACATCTTCCGTGCGGGGCAGGTCGCTCTCTAACACTTGGCGTATCATACTCTGCACTCGCATATAGAAACCATCGCCTTCTTCTTTGTAGAAAGGATAGTAGCCGTGCTGCAAATAGGCATCAAAAAGCGGCAACACTTTCATTTTCTGCGCCATAGCGAGAGCAATGCTCTCGTGCGACAGGAGCAAGTCCTCTAACGAATGCGCCTCGCCGGCATCGTAGCCTTCGAATAACAAAAACTCTCGAAAAGACAGCCCATACAGCGTATAGACACGCTGCCGCCGTGACAAGTCGCCCTCGTGTATGTCAATCTCCAACATAGATGAACCCGTATAGACAATATGCAGCTGCGGATAGTTGTCGTAGATGTTCTTCAGCGTCGTTTGCCAATAGGGGAGGTAGTGTATCTCGTCAAAGAAAAGGTGCGTGCCGCCGTGGGTGAAGTGGTACTCCACCAAATCCATAATATCGTGCGTGCGAAACCATAAGTTATCCATCGACACATAGAGTGCCTCGCGCGGTGAGGAAAAAGTGTCCCGAATATGCTGCAAGAGCAGGGTCGATTTGCCGACACCACGACTCCCCTTTATGCCGATGAGGCGATTCTGCCAGTTGATTTGTTCATACAGGTAGCGGTTGAATTGCGTGGAAACCGCACTGACCAAACGCCCCGAAGCAATGTATAAAACCTCAAAGTCTTTATCGTTCATTTCCATATTGAATTGTATTTCCGTATGTTTTTCCTGCTGCGTAGCGGGATAGGGATAGCATAGCGCATTGAATTACGGCGCAAAGATACAGCGATTTTTCGGTAAATACAAGGATATGCGGCAGAAAAAGCAGATGGAGATGCTTTTTTTGATAGAAAAAGAGCAGATGGAAATGTCTTTTTTATGAAAAAAAGAGCAGATGGAGATGCTTTTTTGCGGAGAAAAGGAGAGCGGGGCGGAAAGGATTTGCATAGTTCGCAAAAAAGTTTTACCTTTGCAGCCCGAAAACAAACATACTCTCTATGTTCATTATCGGCATTGCGGGCGGCACCGGCTCGGGTAAAACAACGGTGGTAAAAAAACTCACAGAACGCCTGCCCAAAGGCGAAGTAGTGGTTATCCCACAAGACTCCTATTACAAAGATTCAAGCCATGTGCCTGTCGCCGAACGACAGAACATCAACTTCGACCATCCCGACGCATTTGAGTGGCCGCTGCTGGCAAAGCACATAGAGATGCTACGGCGTGGCGAGGCTATCGAACAGCCTATCTACGACTACCTGACCTGCACCCGTCAACCGGAGACAATCCATATTGAACCCAAAGAGGTGGTGATAGTAGAGGGAATTATGGCGTTGAGCGACAAGAAGTTACGCCAACAAATGGACCTGAAACTATTTGTGGATGCTGACGCTGACGACCGCCTGATACGCGTTATGCAACGCGATGTGGTGGAGCGTGGGCGGACGGCACAAGCCGTGATGGAACGCTATCAGCGTGTGCTAAAGCCCATGCACGAGCAGTTTATCGAACCCTGCAAACGCTACGCCGACCTCATCATCCCGCAAGGCGGACACAACAAAGTGGCGATAGATACACTCGTCAAAATTGTGAAACAACAACTTTCTGAAAATTAAGAATTATGAATTAAGAATTATGAATTATTACTGTTGTATCATAAGCCGATAGAAAAATCTCCTACGCTGCAAGCAGCAAACTATTGAGTGTCCTATGCCGCAAGCGGCAAGAAAAATAGAAAAAAATGAACAAAAGCATTTCCTTTCTTTAATCTCTCGTGAGCTATTTCTCGTGAGCGGAGAACGGGGTCCCCACAAGTTTTGCGCAGTGGGGTGTCAGAACGGGGTCCCCACAAGCATTGCGCAGTGGGGTGTCAAGCGAGCAGGAGTACACGAACAAGCGAATGGGGGCTTGCTTCATAGGACGCAATTAGTATGTAAAATAAGAATGACGAATTATGAATGAGCAGGCAGGATTTTGGCAACTGTTTTGGACTTATCTGAAGATAGGTACTTTCACGCTGGGCGGGGGATATGCCATGATTCCGCTTATCCAACGAGAAGTGGTGGATACCCGTCGCTGGATAGACGAGGAGGAGTTCCTAAATATGATTGCGTTGGCGCAAGCCGCTCCCGGTGTGATAGCAGTGAACTCTGCCATCTTCATCGGTTGGCGCTGCGGCGGGTGGAAAGGCGTATGCGGGGCGGTGATAGGAGCCATACTGCCCTCTTTCCTTATTATATTAGCCGTGGCGATGGTGTTCCGCAACTACCAAGACCAACCCGCTGTGGAGGCTGTCTTCAAAGGCATTCGCCCCGCTGTGGTGGCACTGATAGCCGCTCCGCTGCTGAAAATGGCAAAGTCCGCCAAGATTACTTGGGCTGCCTCGTTGGTGCCTATCACTGCCGCTCTGCTGATATGGTTAGCCGACCTCTCGCCCGTGTGGATTATCTTTATCACGCTGGTGGCGACGCTGCTCTACACTTATCTCAAAGAGCGACACGGCAAGAAGAATACGGTTGCTAAATAATGCTACGCCGAGAAGCACCTGCGTGGCATAGTATATCCTTATTGTTTCCTCATTGCGTGAGAGGGGTAAGAACAGGTTGGAAATGGTATCTGCAAACTATCGGACTATTGTTTCCTCATTGCGTGAGAGGGGTAAGAACAGGGTAACATCAGGGAAAGAACAGGGAGATGTTCCCAATTGATAATTAACATACCGAGTAAAGGCGACGGTTTGTCCCAAACCGTCGCGGGTGGGGACACCCACGCCCCCAGACTGCCGGATGTTCGGAGCGGCTAGATATTCTAGATGGGCTAGAGCGGCGTGGTATGGTCAACCGGTTTGTCCCAAACCGTCGCGGGTGGGGACACCCACGCCCCCAGGCTGCCGGATGTTCGACCATTTATTAGTATTATGAGTTTTATGAATCTTATTAGTTTTATGAGTCTTATGGGGCTTATTAGTTTTATTGGTCTAATTAGTCCAATTGGATTAATTGATCTAATAGTAGCGAGGTCAGTTTCCTCGCATATTAATTGTTAACTTTTAATTGTTAATTGAATAGTGCTTTACTTACAACTGTTTCTTAGTTTTGCCAAGATTGGGCTCTTCGGGTTTGGCGGAGGGCTGGCGATACTGTCGCTGATACAACACGAGGTGGTGGCGCATGCGTGGATGGAGGAAGCCGAGTTTGTGAACATCGTGGCAATCAGTCAGGTAACGCCGGGTCCGATAGGCATCAACTGCGCCACTTATGTGGGGTACACCACCGGTTTTGCCGCCACGGGAACGATGTGGGGCGGCGTGCTGGGGAGCGCACTGGCTACTTTTGCCATTATTCTGCCGAGCCTGGTTATCATGCTCAGTATCTGCAAGTTGTACTTCTTCCTAAGCACCCGCTTTCAGACGAATCCGTATTTTCAGAACTCGCTCCGTATGTTGCGCTTTGCAGTGCTGGGACTGATTGCCGCGGCGGCACTCGTGCTGATAGACTCCGACCCGTTTGACCCGTCAGTACATTCGGCATCGTTTATCGATTGGACAAGTTGGGTGTTCTTCGTCGTGGTGTTCCTGCTGACGATACTGCCGCAGTTGGTCGCACCCGTAGTAAAAACTCGTCCTCGGCTCAAGAAAGCCGTAGATACACTCTCCCACCCCATTCTTCTCATTGTCCTCGCCGGCATTGTCGGCTATATGGTGTACTGATTTTCCCCCGCCAAAAGACGCTCTGCCCCACCGCTGCTAACACTGTTGCGGGAATTTTTCTACAAAAACATAAGGAAAGTTTGCAGATGTGCAAATAAATTTCTATCTTTGTGCCGTATTTTGCTGACCTATGCGAAATGCGGCATAATTATTCATGTTATGCATGTACCGTGTTCGCGAGAGGCATCTGCAACAGTCCTTCTGTTTATGGGACTCTAAACCGATAAACAACGCGCCGATGGGCGGGAGGGAAGTGTCGCTCCCGAGTACCATAGTTCGCTGTCATTAAACGCACATCAGTATGTCTCAAACGGTATCAAACAGTAATTGCGACGAACATCGTCGTGAGGTAATAGCACTCCTGGATGAAATTAAGGACGGCAAATTGGCGGGTAATGGTTATTCCTCTGACAAACAAGCCATTGCAAACCTATTCGCAAGGACGAACGAGGAGGTAAAAGAGGATATTCTCCTTCGTTTGACGGTCATCGACAGTATGTACTCCACGCAGATGAGCAAACGCTACTATGGGTTGGAGGACTTGGCAGAGGCTATGTATGCGTTACGAACAGAAAAAGGGCGACCTCTAAAAGACCTATTCATGCAGTTTGCCAAATCGCAGGAATTTGCGCTGTTTAACTATCAAGACGAGAATAACCTCTTTGCGGATGTGTATGGCATAGGTAAAGATGCCAAGAAAAAGGGTGTAGCCATATCGCTTATCAGTAAGTACGCCTATTTCTGTACGGATTATAACTTCCCCATTTTCGACACCATCGTGTGCGAAACATTGCCTAGTTTGTGTAAATATCTGGGGCTTCCAAATCCGAAATCGCTCAAAGTAAAAGACAAAAACAAGAATGGAAATTCATCCCGCACGAAAGGTGATGAGACAATGGCGTCTTTTGTCGGCGCCATCAATACATTCTTCAAAGAACTGGATACCCCGGTTTTATACGATAGTCTTGACCGTCTTCTCTGGTTCGTGGGCAAGATACGCCGCGGCAACCTCTCTTTAGTCTTATCTAAGAGCGAATACAAAGACAGTGTAAGATATTGCGAAGAGGTACTGCATATTCCTATGTTCGACATCGAGAAGATTGAAGATATAGAGTCCTTGCCATTCGTTAAGCCGGAACTGGTTCCTTTCTTCCGTATGGCAAAGACGCTTGGCTCTACCGTGAAAAAGTCCAAGAACGATGCCTATAGC
>CAVFIY010000143.1:0-5607 GCA_963622435.1 Bacteroides uniformis
CTCACGAGCGTTTTCAGCAATAGCCTCTGCAGAGAAAGAAACCTTACCAATGGAAGTATGCACGATACCGAACTTGTCCACCTTGAAGTCTATCTTACCTTGCTTAACCTCCTTAACAGCCTTGGCAACATCCATCGTCACCGTACCGCTCTTGGGGTTAGGCATCAAACCACGAGGACCAAGGACACGACCGAGAGCACCGATCTTACCCATGATTTGGGGCATAGTGATGATAACATCCACATCCGTCCATCCGGATTTGATCTTCTCGATATACTCGTCCAAGCCGACATAGTCAGCACCTGCCTCTTTGGCAGCAGCCTCTTGGTCGGGAGTACAAAGTGCAAGAACACGAACCGTCTTACCTGTTCCGTTCGGCAGCGATACCACGCCACGTACCATTTGGTTAGCCTTACGAGGGTCTACACCAAGGCGAACATCGATATCGACGCTGGCGTCGAACTTGGTAGTCGTAATCTCTTTTACGAGAGCAGCTGCCTCGCTAATAGTATAAAGCTTACCTGCTTCAATCTTCTCAGCAGCAAGCTTTTGATTTTTTGTCAATTTTGCCATAATAGGATTGAAGTGATTTATTTAACGGTAATACCCATACTACGCGCGGTACCCTTTACCATAGATTCTGCGCTTTCAACGGTGAAGCAGTTCAAGTCAACCATCTTGTCGGTAGCGATTTGACGGCATTGCTCCTCGGTAATGGAAGCCACCTTGTTACGGTTAGGCTGTGCCGAACCGCTCTTGATTTTGGCAGCCTCGAGCAACTGAATTGCTACGGGAGGAGTTTTTACGACAAACTCGAAAGACTTGTCTGAATAGACTGTGATGATGACAGGGAGAACTTTTCCTGCTTTGTCCTGAGTTCTGGCATTGAATTGTTTACAAAACTCCATAATGTTCACACCCTTAGAACCCAGTGCAGGTCCTACCGGGGGAGCAGGATTGGCAGCGCCGCCCTTGATTTGGAGTTTGATAAAACCGGCAATTTCTTTAGCCATAATGTTTTATTTTTACGATGTTAATAGTTTGTGACCATAGTCTTGTTACGAAAAGTGCAGCATTATCACTACAAAAACCGTGCAAAACCGTAGTCGGTTGAATAAAAAACTATCGAGTAGTACAACGACTCGTAACAAAAGTCTCCTACTCTTTTTCTACCTGATTGAAACTGAGTTCCAAGGGCGTCTGGCGGTCGAAAATAGTAACCACCACTTTGAGTTTGTGCTTGTCTTGAGCGACCTCTTGGATAACTCCGTTGAAGCCGTTGAATGCGCCGTCGATGACCTTGACCTTCTCGCCAACCAAAAAAGTTTCCTCGAGTTGGACATCCGTCTGCTCCTCGCTCACATTCCCGACAATACGATTAATCTCGGACTGGGGAACGGGCGCGGGCTTAACAGAAGAGCCGTCGCTGCTCATAAAACCAAGAACATTGGGGATATTGCGCAGCAAAGGATAACTCTCATCGCAGAGGTAGCACTCTACCAGCACATAGCCGGGGAGGAGGTTACGCTCCTTGATGGTACGCTTACCCGCACGCAAAGCCACCACTTTCTCAGTAGGAATCAAGACTTGCGATACATACTCACGGAACAAAGAAGAAGTAACCAAAGCACCTTCGATATACTCCTTTACTTTGTTCTCCTTACCACTGATGGCACGGAGTACATACCATTTGAACTTGCTGTCAGCCATAATCAAGATACCTTTCTTGCGTTAGATAATTAGAACAGACCGTAAACAAATGTCATGATAGACTCAAAGCACCAGTCCATAAGCCAAACGATGAGGGCTAAAATAATGGAAGCAACTAGCACCATCACCGAACTCTGTGCCAACTCTTTACCGGTCGGCCAACTGGTCTTATGAACCAATTCATTGTACGATTCCTTGATATTCTCTACAAGTTTCATATAAGTAGTTTCTTTTTTGACAAGTAGTATTTTTTCACGCCAACAATCCGGCTTTGACAGTACATCAAAGTCAGATTGGAAGCTATGTCTTGTAACAAGCACGGAAGGAAAGGTTCGAACTCTCGACACCCGGTTTTGGAGACCGGTGCTCTACCAACTGAGCTACTTCCGTATGTCGGAATTTATTCTTGCATCGGCTACCCAAAGGCAGCAGTAATGCTTCCTAAATTCCTCGTATGCGAGTACCAGGAAACAAGTCCCCCGATCCCGCTTATGTATCTCCCTCTCCTAGTAGCAAGGGCTTGCGCCCTATGCTACTATTCGAAGAGAAATATCTTTGATTGATAACTTGCGTTATTAGTCAATCAGTTTGGTAATTTGTCCGGAACCTACCGTACGACCACCCTCACGGATAGCGAAACGAAGACCCTCAGAGCATGCTACCGGGTAGATGAGTTTAACCTGGATCTCCAAGTTGTCGCCCGGCATTACCATTTCAGTTCCTTCCGGCAGAGTGATTTCGCCGGTAACATCCATTGTACGGATGTAGAACTGAGGACGATAGTGGTTGTGGAACGGTGTGTGACGACCACCCTCCTCTTTTTTCAGGATATAAACCGAAGCCTTGAACTCGCTGTAGGGTTTAACAACACCCGGGTGGGTAAGCACCATACCACGGCGAACCTCGTCTTTGTCGATACCACGGAGCAACAGACCAACATTATCACCTGCTTCACCTTCGTCAAGAAGCTTACGGAACATCTCGACACCGGTAACAACAGACTTCTTGCCGTCTGCACCCAGACCGATCAATTGAACTTCGTCACCTACCTTAACAACACCTGTCTCGATACGACCGGTAGCAACAGTACCACGACCGGTGATAGAGAATACATCCTCAACAGGCATCAAGAAAGGCTTATCGATAGCACGAACAGGAAGTTGGATCCAGTTATCAACAGCGTCCATCAACTCGAGCACCTTAGCTACCCACTTCGGGTCACCGTTCAATGCACCAAGTGCAGAACCGCGGATGATAGGAGTATTGTCGCCATCGAAATCGTAGAACGAAAGAAGTTCACGCATCTCCATCTCAACCAAGTCGAGCATTTCGGGATCGTCAACCATATCGCACTTATTCATAAACACTACCAAACGAGGAACATTCACCTGGCGAGCGAGCAGGATATGCTCACGGGTCTGAGGCATAGGACCGTCGGTAGCAGCAACTACGATGATAGCACCATCCATCTGAGCAGCACCCGTAACCATGTTCTTGACATAGTCAGCGTGCCCCGGGCAGTCTACATGGGCGTAGTGGCGGTTAGCAGTCTCGTACTCGATGTGCGCGGTGTTGATAGTAATACCACGCTCTTTCTCCTCAGGAGCGTTATCAATCTGGTCGAACGACTTGATTTCCTCGCTACCGAAACCTGCCTCATGAAGCACCTTCGAAATAGCAGCGGTCAAAGTAGTTTTTCCGTGGTCAACGTGACCGATAGTACCGATGTTCACATGCGGTTTCGAACGGTCAAATTTCTCTTTTGCCATAGTGTAATAATTTTATTAACGTTAATAGATGTATTAGTCGTTAGTTTCCTTGTACACGAAAAAGAAGGCGCAATCCTCCTTTCTCCATACGCGTGGGCTTTCACCCACCTGGAGCTGATGGCGGGAGTTGAACCCGCGACCTCATCCTTACCAAGGATGCGCTCTACCACTGAGCTACATTAGCAACAAAATTCTTGAGCGGAAAACGGGACTCAAACCCGCGACCCCCAGCTTGGAAGGCTAGTGCTCTATCGACTGAGCTATTTCCGCGAACTGCGGCACAGCACCGCTCATCGCGCGAGGGCATGCAAATTCGACAAACTGCAAAGCCCCAAGCAATGGAACCGGCGCAAGATTGGCGCAATGCAATTCTTCGCATTAGAAGTGGGTGCGGATGGATTCGAACCACCGAAGCTGAAAAGCAGCAGATTTACAGTCTGCCCCATTTGGCCACTCTGGAACACACCCCTTTGGATAATTATGAATTAGGAATTAAGAATTAGGAATTATGGCGAAGCAGATTCTTTCTCCTTATTTCATTTATTCATAACCGTTTTTCCATTTTATCAAAGAACTTGAGCCTCTAGTCGGACTCGAACCAACGACCGCTGGATTACAAATCTAGTGCTCTACCAACTGAGCTATAGAGGCGGTTTGCTTTCCAACATCGCATGCATTTCTGCGCTTACGCCACACTCCCGAAACCGAGAAGAATACGCATTTGGCGGAAAAGCGGTGCAAAGGTAGTGCTTTTTTTGGATATGGCAAAATTATTCCGCAAAAAAAAGAGAAAAAATCGATTTTTCCGTATGGAAGAGGGGTACACCTTAAATATATAGGGCGGCGGGATGACCGCGAACGAAAGATTTTCAGACTGCGAGCCATCGAACGCCCCCGTATCAGTCGAGGCGGGAAGATTTTCGTTCTTTATGCGGGAGGACGACTTTTTCTGCATACCGGTATAACAACGGTAGGGTACTCATTCGGCGAAAATAGCTTAATGCTTCGGTTATGTTATACTTATGTTATACTTATCTTATACTTATGTTATACTTAAGGCAGCAGTTTGGCGGGGGAACTTGAATTGACATAAAGAGCAGGGGGATATAAACAAATATGGTCAAAGATTATTCAAATATTCGTAGGACGATGACGGAGAGTTTGGAACAGACACCTGCAGCGAATGGACACAAATTGGCATAAAGAGAAGGGAGATATAAACAAATAGGATCAAAGATTATTCAAATAAAGGAGATTACTTTCGGATAGGCAGCAAATAAGGAGCGTTTTTAGACGGACGGCTGCGCCGTATTGCCATCAATTATCATAAAAAGCAACAGGAGTAGGCGCCGTATGGACATGAATTATTCATGAAAAGACTGAAAGTTCTTTGGTTTAATGGCACTTGGATTTATTTGCCCCCTTGATTTATGAATAATTAGCAAGAATACGGCGTAGGTGTCCGTTCCTCACGCGATAACAATGGCGGAGGCGACTGTTTAGGCAGAAGGATAGTGGGGCTAGTGTCTGCTCCAAAGAACCTGGTAGAAGAAAAAAATGCGAAAAAAAGAATACCAAGCGTTGGCTATTTCAAAAAAAAGTAGTACCTTTGCGATAGTTCTGTTAGAAAAGCGTTAGCGAACGCTACCCAAGAGGCGAAAGGTGTAAAAATCGACAGAGGCGGGTGCAAAAACCGTATCGCAGATGTGGAAAAATAAATACACATCGAGAGACAGGGCGGCTGCGCATGGGCTGTTGATGAGGAAATGAGGAGTGAATCTTTCAGAAAGATGGCTAGTTAATCTAGTGGAACTAGTGAATCTAGTTGGCATTATCGGGTCAAACGGCTCTGGCGAGCCGTCGCGGGTGGGGACACCCACGCCCCCAGGCGGAGGAATGGGACGAATAGGAGAATTGGGCTAATAAGTCTAATAAGTCCGATAGGTTTAATAGGACTGACTAATAAGTCTAATAGGACTAATAGGACAGAGTATGGTCAAACGGCTCTGGCGAGCCGCCGCGGGTGGGGTGAAGCGGAGGACAGGTGTGCGCAGCACACTGAGTGTCCGAAGCGAGTGAAGCCCAGTGGGCTTCATTAGAATTCCTTAGTCCACAACCCACGCCCCCA
>CAVFIY010000144.1:0-5580 GCA_963622435.1 Bacteroides uniformis
CCCAATGGCTTGTCCAGCGAGCAAACATAGCACCGCTTTCCTGAACGGCTTCTCGTGCCTCCTGCTCGGTAGGAGCGGTATCTTTCGGATTGCCGCTCCATAGCAACGCACCTTGATATGTATTCCAACGGCTGTCCATATTGTTAGATTTCTTTTGTAATTATATATTGTCCGAATGCGTTCTTTTTCCCTTCTGCAATAGGTGTGAATCCGACTTTTGCAACGCCTCGTAAACTAGACTGATTGTCGCGATGAACTATCATATAGTATTCTTGACCTGTACCGAGGTCTTTCATTATTTCATTTAACAGCATAGGATAGTAGCCTTTGCCGCGCATTTCGGGTATAGTCATGCACGGTCCGATATGGTATGCGGCGTGCCGTGCTCTCTCTCTCTCTCTCTCTACCGATAAAGGGAAGTTGCGGATTCGGGGTACATACTTCCGCAGTGGAAACTACACGATTATCTTTCCAAAGTTCGTATAGCCAATACTCCCCTCCGGATAAGGCAGCAAACAACCGCCAAAGTAAAATATGGAGTTTACCTTTCCACTCTTTACTATGCTGAAGTGTTGGGCGTACTTTGGTCACGGGCAAAGTACATTCAGTCGGAATGAATTGTGTGTGCTTAAAATATAAATACATAACATTAGATAATTTCGCCGGCATAGTGCATATTCTTTCCTAATACGGTGCAGAATATCATTAGCAGGTCTTTGGTGAAGGAGTAATGGTCAAGATAGTATTTGTTGAGGCGCACCTTGTCGGGGAAAATGACTTGGTCGTTATAGGCTTGCGGGTTGGACTGTAGGGCGAGGAGATATTCCTCGTTGCGGTATTTGAGGCTTGCGGGACCCGTGATACCAGGGCGCAGACACAAGATACGGCGGTCGTCTCCCGTCAGGCAGTCGGCATAGCCCGGCACATCGGGGCGTGGTCCGACAAAACTCATATCGCCTATCAGCACATTCCATAGTTCGGGCAGTTCGTCTATCTTGTAGCGGCGCAGTTTTTCTCCTAAAGGTGTTATTCGGCTCTCGCCGGCGACAGAAACAGACGATTGGTCTGTGCCGACACGCATGGTGCGGAACTTGTAGATTGTGAATAGTCTGCCGTCTTTGCCGACCCGTTTTTGGGTATAGAGTATCGGTCCGTCAGGCATTTTGACCCGAATCAACGCTGCCACAACAAGCAGCACCGGCGAAACCAAAATCAAGCCGAGCAGTGCGCCAATCCGGTCGAATATATATTTAAGAAGCATAAGCGTATTAGTTAGCAAAGATGTTGCTCTAAAGTGTGCAACCATTGTGCAAAATGCGGGCAATTCTCTCGCATTGCCTCTAATCCGACCTCCAATGCCAGGATATTACCATCGATGATTTTCTCGTAGGCAGGAAGAACAGACAGCAACCGCTTGGATGGCGCACCCGTTGGGGAGGTGTTGATGTCTTCGGGGTTTGGGAATAGTGTCCGAATATGTCGAAGAGCCTCCACTTGGTCGGGTGAATAGTATCGTTGAAATCCTCTATCCGACGCAAACAGCAATGCTTCAAACTCGTGTTTCTGGATATAGGGAACGAAACGATTGTCCGCAATGTCTTTCCCGATAGCCTGCTCAATCAGTCGGATTTGCGTGTCGTGGTTGCGCTCGTCCTTCCACTGCTCGTATTCCGGCATATTTGCCATAGGAAGGCGGAAATAATCGACAAAAGTAGTAACCACTAAATCTGTATCTGCTGAATGTAGGCTCCGCAAAACATCGTCTCGGAGGTGTTTGTAATTCACAAAACCTCCACGAGCATTTACGCCTGTGCGCAGTAGAATAGGCGCAATATGAACCACTCCTTGCGCATAGAAATAAGGGGACAGAATGGTCGATATAAACTCTTGTTCGGTTTGCCCCTCCACAATTATCTCCAAGCGTTTCATGGTCTGCCTCCTATCACATTTTTCTCCCACAATGTGCCGATGGAATACTGTTCCAGCCAACCGGCTAAACGCTCCGAGTCCAGATGTCGAAATACACTTTGTCCGTTTTCCCGCTCCGATACGATGATGTCGGCAGGAGTGAAATTATCTACCAAACTAACGGATTGTGTGGCAACGATGATTTGTGTACCATTGGCGGCAGCCCGTTTGATAAGACCGGACAGTTTGTTGATAGCCGAAGGGTGTAGCCCCAGTTCCGGCTCATCAATGACAATAGTTTGGGGTGGAGTGGGTTGTAGCAGAAGAGTTGCCAATGCTATAAAACGCAATGTGCCGTCCGACAGATTGGTCGCATCCAGATACATATCTGAATCCACCTCTTCCCATACCAAAGATATTTGTGTGGGAGCGAGTTCACTCGGGTGAAGATTGAAGCCCTTGAAATAAGGTGCTACGGAGCGGATAACGGATTCTATCATAGCAAACTGCGTGGGGGCATTCTCTTGGAGTTTGTAGAGGAACGCCGCTAAATTGCTTGCATCGTGCCGAAGCATCAGGTTGTCTTCTACCGAACAGGGTCTGCGCATCGGCGAGGAAATACTTGTGTCGTGGAAATGATAGACCGTGAAACTATCCAGGAACTGCTTGATGTACTCCGCACGCCAAGCCTTTTGCCTGCTAATCTCCGATTCTTCTACCGAGTTGTCCCAAGTTGTTTTGTCCCATAGTTGCTTATAGGATTGTGTACGGTCGGCGTGCGTGTTGAAATAGTCGCCCGTTGTGGCAATAAACAACTTGTTGTTCACCGTTGGCTTGAGAGAGAAGAAGAAGGCATTTGTATCGGCGAAATTGAATAGTCCGTCTATCTGTTGCGATACTTTTACGCCTTTGTGTAACAACTTGTCTGCTCCACCATGCTCCACGACATATTCGCCCAATCGTTGCCGGTATATCTTGCGGAGCAACTCAAAGAAGGATATAAAATTACTTTTTCCCGCACCGTTACAGCCCACCAAAATGTTGATAGGCTGCAGGGCGATAGTCGCCTCGCGAATAGATTTATAGTTGTATATCTGTACTTGTTTTATCATAGTTGAAGATTGTTATAGAACATACGACAACAATTTAGACGCAAAGATAGTCCTTTTCTCGGAGATATGCAAGTATATGCGATGATAGCAAATACATTACAGTTAGTCTCTGAAAAGTTTTTGGAACACAAAGCCTCGTACACGATTGGTTAGCACCACTTGCACGACAAAGCGTCCGAGTACATTGTAGCAATAGCGGGGGAAGGAGATAAGTCGGTGTCGGAGCATATAGCGTTGCAAGTTTCGCTCGCTTTTGAAATAGCGCCATCCGCCCCGCCGTTGGTACATCTCTTTGCCAACACGAGCGTACACCAATGTGTCCGGCAGATTGGCAAACTTAGCACCTGCCAAAGCCATTCGTATCCATAGGAAATAGTCTTCATCATAGTGCCAATCTTGAAAGTTTCCGGCTTGCAGCACAGCCTCTTTGCGTACAAGGGTTGTCATCATATTCATGGGGCAGCGGGACTTCATGTAGCGGAGAATGTCCGAGTGCTGTAGCGGCACGACCCGTTTGCCGACGATATGGTCGGTAGAGTCGATAAACTCTTCGATTTGACCGCCCAAGACATCGGTGTCGGGGTGAACGGATAGGTAGTTCAGTTGTTTCTCCACTCGGTCGGGATACGAAATATCATCGCTATCCATGAATACCACAATGGCATTGCGTGCAGCGTTTATACCCGCGCCGCGAACCGCGGCTTGGCCGCGGTTCGCGGGAAAGCGCTGCACACGCAGAATGGGGTATTCGTCAGCAAGCGACTGAATAGTAGTCTCCAAGTCTTCGCCTATCGGTCCATCGATGACTAATAAAACCTCATCGGGTGCAACGGTTTGCTGCACCATACTTTGGAAAGCAAGGCGAAAGAATGCGGCGTTATCATTCTTATATACGCCCATGCAGACGGTATATGCGGGGTAAGTGGTGGTCATTATGTTTTTATATTTTCAGTTTGACGATGGAGTGCTTCTCTCGCTTGGAGAGTACAATTGTATGTGTATGATTTTTACTATTGACTTTTAGCGTAAAAAAGGAACGTGCAAAAAAAATACACATTGCTTTTTGATAGTATAATCTCTATTTTTGGCGTTTACTCAACTTGTGCATTTTTTGCACAGGTTGAGTGGCTCAATATCTGTGTTGCTGCTTTTTCTTGGTATGTGCAGATTTTGCACATACCATAGTTGCTCGTTGGGGATAGTATTAGTCAGTTCTTTTTCGTTTCTTATATTTTTGTTTTGCTGTGCTTATATTTTCAGTTTGCTGTTGGCGTATTATTGGGTTCTATAATAGATGTGCTATGCGCTGCGTCTGCGAAGCGGGGTTGGATAGAGTATAATATCTGCTTCGCAATAGGGGGGGGTAATTCCAATAGGCTGATTCTTGCAGTTGTCGGATGGTAGAAGAATCGAAGCGATACTTGTATATTTTAGCAGGGCTGCCCACTACGATGGCGTAAGGCGGGACATCCTTATTGACAAACGAGTTGGCTCCGACAACGGCTCCGTCGCCAATGGTAATGCCTTGTTTGATAATGCTGTCTGCCCCAATCCAAACATCGTGACCGATATGCGTAGTGTGTCCTGCGATATATTTGTCGGACAAGTGGCAAGAAGTGGATACATCCCAATAGGCATGCTCCATACCTCCGATTTGTACCCCCGAAGCGATAGAGGAGTATGCGCCGATGTGCGTACTGTTGATGACGCAGTTCAGCCCTATGTAGGAATAGGGGCTGATGACGCAATCACGAAGAAAAGTGCGCTTCTCCACACGGCTTTTGGTCGAGACACGATTGTGTCGCAGACGCCAATAGGGTTGGTGGAGTAGATTGATAATATGCAGTACGAATCGCTTCATTATGCCGTTAGAATTTCAGTTTGACGATGGAGTGCTTTTCTCGCTTGGAAAGCGGAGGTATCTGCATATAGTCGCCATAGAGTTTGTGGAGATAGGCATCGTAGTTGTGCGGAATGGGGGCTTGGACATCCTCGAAAGTGTGTTCCGTAGCAGGGAAAAAGTCCTCGCGTGGGTGTATCTCGCCAAAGTAATGCCCGCGTCCGGTCGGTATAGTTACATCGTGGGTGTTGCGGTTCGCATACTTAGCGGCAAAGCGGTCGCAGAATGCATACAAGCGCTCGTAGTTGAAAAGCCACGAGCCGATATGTCCGATGCGCAGGCGATGGTTGATTTTTCTTCGCCCCTCCTTCGAGGAACGCAGCACTTGCGTGGCATAGCAAGCCCGTCCTGCATAGAGATTGATGCACAAGGCGATGTACTGCAATAGATTGAGCCAGAAACCGTGCCACAAGCGCAGAATACGCCTATCGGGTATGTTCTCGATGGGGAATATATCAATCGCTATCTCGTGTTCGGCATCAGGCAGGTCGTAGATAGTGGTAAAGACCGTACCTCGTTTGCCTAACTTGATGAACGGCGTGTTAAAATGCTCGGAGATATTCGGTCCTGTGCAGGAATACTTATCTCCGAACTCTTGTTGCAGGATGGCGGGGAGGCGGTCGTAATCGGCACGGGGCATCATTACATCGAGGTCGTCAT
>CAVFIY010000145.1:0-5577 GCA_963622435.1 Bacteroides uniformis
TGGTCATCGTACGCGCAATCGCTCCCGTGGCGGGAATACCGCCAAAGAACGGCACTACCACATTGGCAATACCCTGCGCAATGAGTTCTGTATTGGAGTTGTGTTGGTCGCCTATCACACCGTCTGCCACCATCGCCGACAGCAGCGACTCAATCGCCCCCAGCATAGCAATCGTAAAGGCTGCGGGGAACAAGTCTTGCACCAGCGAAAGCCAAGTCTGCCCTTCCGCCAACTCAATGGACGGCAACTTCGGAGCAGGCATACCGTGCGGCAGCGTGTAGAGGTCGCCGATGGTCTGAATACTCTCCACGCCCGCATACTTCTTGAGCAACCACGCCGCAAGCGTCATCACCACTATTGCCACCAGCGAACCGGGAATCTTCTTGCTGACAAAGGGCGTACCGATAATGAGCAGCAGCGAAGCCATACCGATGCCGAACGCCCACCAATTGATATTCTGCCAGTGTGCGCCGTAGCATATCCACTTATGGATAAAGTCCGCCGGTGCGTCGGTGATGCCGAGTCCGAAGAGGTCGTTCATCTGCGTGGTGAAAATCGTGAGCGCAATACCGGCAGTAAAGCCGACAATCACGGGATACGGTACAAACTTAATCACGCTGCCCAACTTAAACAGCCCCATAAGAATAAGGATAACGCCCGCCATGATTGTGGCAATGAGCAGTCCCGTCAGGCCGTGCTGCTGAATAATGCCGTAGATAATGACGATAAACGCACCCGTAGGGCCACCTATCTGCACTTTGCTACCGCCGAGTGCGGAGATGATAAACCCGGCAATGATCGCCGTGATAAGTCCCTCGGAGGGACCGACGCCCGACGAGATACCGAACGCAATCGCCAGCGGGATGGCAACTATGCCGACAATAATGCCCGCAATCACATCCTGCAAGAAACGCTCTTTGTTGTACCCCCTCAGAGAGGTAAAGAGTTTCGGGCGAAACACGCCCTTAAAGGAGAAATAGTTTTGCATATAACAGACTAATAATGAGCAAACTAAACACGCTGCATGTCGGCACTCACACTGGCGTGTCGGTGGCGTGTCGCCACAGACGATAGATTCAAACGCATAATTATTGTCTCCGGCGACACGCCGGTTGCTCTGCGGGAGCACCAGCCGTGTCGCCGGGGACAATAAATTTATTCCTCAGCGGGGAGCACCAGCCTCCAAATACACGAAAAATTAAATCAAAAATAATCATAAACCGGCGTATCGCGGGACAATAAATAAATGCACATCCGGCAGCCCGGGGGCGTGGGTGTCCCCACCCGCGGCGGCTCGTCAGAGCCGGTTGACTATGCATTGCAGAGTCCACCGCCGTGTCGCCGGGGACAATAACTCGTGGAGATATATTTGAGAATATATTGAATTATATTTGGAATATATTTGGATAATTAGTGATAATATTTGTTTCTAAAAAACACCATTCTGTGTTTTATGAATAATTTATGGTAATACGCATCAGCGTCCGTTCAAAAGGGAATTTATGTCCCCGGCGACACGCCGGTAATTGTTAATTGTTAATTAAAATATTCTCGTATGTATTCACTTTCGCTTTGTCGTAGGGGCAGGACTGTCGGATATAGTTCTCCGTAAAGCCTTCCATCAGATAGCACGACGGGTTCTGCGGGTCTTTGATACGCTTGCTCTCCCACAGCACAGTGGCAGATTCCCCCGCATGTGCGGCGTAGAACTCCGACAATTTACGGACACTCACCTCGTGCAGCACCCGACTGCGGTGTTCCCGTTCTTTTGGCGGCACGACAAATAAGTCCATTCCGAGCATACGGGTATTCGCCCGCTCCGAGTAGGTAAACACATGCAGTTGGCTGACGGGCAGACGCTCGATAAACTGCAGATAGTCGTTCCAGCACTCCTCCGTCTCTCCTCGCACACCCACCATACAATCCACGCCGATAAACGCATTGGGCATCACGCGGTGGATATGCTCCACCCGCTCCGCAAAGAGTTCTCGGGTGTAGCGGCGGTGCATGATTTGCAGCACCTCGTTCGACCCTGACTGCAAGGGAATATGGAAATGCGGCGCAAAATGTCGGCTCTGCGCCACAAAGTCGATAATCGCATCGCTGAGCAGATTGGGTTCGCAGGACGAGATACGCACACGGAATTCTCCCTCTATTTGGTCAATCGCTTGCACCAGTTCGAAGAAAGACTCCCCCGTCGAACGTCCGAAATCGCCTATATTCACCCCTGTCAGCACAATCTCTTTTGCCCCCTCCGCCAACGCCTGCCGCGCGTCTGCCACCACAGAGGCAATCGATGGGTTGCGTGATTTACCCCGTGCCAGCGGTATCGTGCAGTAGGTGCAGAAATAGTTGCAGCCGTCTTGCACTTTTAGGAAACAGCGTGTGCGATCGTCTTTGGAGTGTGCCGCATGGAACTCGTCTATCGTTCGTATCTCCGAGGTATAAATCTCTGCCTTAAGCGTTGAATTTGTTGTCCCCGGCGACACGCCGGTTGTCTGTGCCGACACGGCGGGGTGCTCCCCGCTGAGCAATAATTCTGCATTGAATTTGTTGTCTGTGCCGACACGGCACTCTAGCCGTTCCACCAGTTCGGGGATGGCGAATTTCTCGTTCATACCCAGCACATAATCCACTTCGGGCAGGTTAGCCACCTCGCCGGGCTTAAGTTGGGCATAGCAGCCCGTCACAATCAGCACCGCATCGGGGTTCTGTCGGCGAATACGGTGAATGGCTTGCCTATCCTTATGATCAGCGGCGTCTGTCACCGAGCAGGTATTGATGATACACACATCCGCCTGTTCGCCCTGCTTGGCACGAACATGCCCACGCTGCATCAGGCTCTTGCCCAATGCGCTGCTTTCAGCAAAGTTCAACTTGCAACCGAGTGTGGTAAAAAGTATCTTCATACCCGTGAAAGAAGTGCGCTAACTACAAACAAAGTGCGAGAACACACAACAAAGTGCGCAATATAAAAAACTAACTACAACAAAGAAAAGCATCAAAAATCAATCCGCAACGGCTTTGGCGAACAGAGCCTGCACCACCTCCATTTGTTCGGCGGGCGTTAGGTGTGTATTGTCCACCACTTGGGCATCGGGGGCTTGTCGCAACGGACTTTCCGCACGGTGGGTATCGCGATAATCCCTCTCCGTGACATCACGCAACACCGACTCGTAGTCCGGCTGTTCGCCTTTGGCACGCAACTCCTCGAAACGACGGCGGGCACGCTCCTCGGGGGCGGCGGTGAGGAACAACTTCAGTTCGGCTTGCGGAAAAACAACCGTACCTATATCCCGCCCATCCATCACGATACCTTTCTCCGCCCCCATTGCCTGTTGCTGCGAAACAAGAAAAGCACGCACCTCGCGTATCTGCGACACCTCGGATGCCCGATTCCCCACCTCGAGCGTGCGGATAGCTTTCTCCACATCCTCGCCGTTGAGTAGGGTGTGCTGCGTCCCGTCCGCCTGCCAAGCAAAGCGAATCGCAACCTTAGGGAGCAGGGCGATAATCTGCTCCTTCGTCGTGGCATCGTGCTGCAACATATAGAATGCCACAGCACGGTACATCGCCCCCGTATCGACATACATATACCCCGCCGATGCAGCCAACGCACGCGCGATGGTAGACTTGCCGCAAGAAGAATAGCCGTCAATGGCTACGATAATCTTTTTCATTTCAACATACTGTTTATATCTAAGGAAAGCCCGACTTGGTAGGAAAAATTGCTCTTCGTCAGTTGGGACATGGCGAAGCCCAAGCGGAACTTATAGATACGCACGCCCGCACCAAACGCGAACCCCGCGAGAGAGCGTTGGTCCGCGAGGTTCATCTCGGCACGGCGGCGGTGGTTGTAACTGACAGTGAGGTAGAAACGCTCGCTTCGAGGCACTATATCCACCGCGAAAACCGTGTGGCGGAAGAGCATGTCATACCACTCGATGTTCTTCGCTTCGCCCGTAATCGTGGAGAGATTGACATTGTTTGTCTGCTCGTAGCCGAGTTTCCATTGCTGCAAATTATGCACAGTCATCGAGAAGCGCAGCGGCGCGTGGGCGAAACGGTAGGAGAAGCCCAACTGCAGATTGATGGGCAGCATCTCGTGGTTGCTCCCGCCCTCGTCGCTGTAGAAGCCTTTCACCTGCCATCCGATATTCTGCAACGACAGCCCGAGTTGGAAAGTGGAATCGGGGAGTTGGAAGTGCGCCCCCACATCGGCACCGAGCGCGAACGAATGATAAGACTCGTAGATAGAATAGACGGGTTTGAGCGTCACACCCACGGAGAACATCTCCCCCAATTGGCGGGCGTACATCACATCTACGAGAATGTCCTTCGCCGTGAAAGTCCCGCCTGTCAGGTTGCCGTAATCATCGGCATACTGCATACGCCCGTAGTCGAGATAATGAATACCGACGGCAAAATAGTTCGGTTTATCGGGTTCGCCCTCTCCCGCATAAGGCTTTTCTATTTTGGAACGCCCGAAATTATGCCCGTACAGAACACTGCCGAACATCGTGCCGGGCAGGTAATAGGAGTAGTTGAGTTGCAGCACTTTGTCCGTCATCGCACCGAGCAGCGCAGGGTTATTCATCGCCATGGAGATGTCGCCGTCACGCACGCTAACATTGTAGGTGCCAAGGGCATTGATACGCGACGACGCAGGCAAACCGAGAAAAGTGAAGACACTGCTTCCGCTGCCCGTGTATTGCGCACGAGCAGGCACCACCCCACCGAGGAGCAGCACCGCCAACACAACACAACACACAATATAATAGCAAAGATGCTTCCGCATACCTATTTCACAAGAATTGCCTATTTCACAAGAACTGCCTGCAATGTGAGAGACAACTATCTACACGAGAATAGACTATCTATATAAAGATAAAGACTATCACCGCCGAGAGCAGACTATCCTCTGCGAGAGCAGACTATCACACACAAACAGACTATCCACCCACGAGAGCAAGCAAAACAGCGGACAAAGGTACGCATTTTTTTTTGAACAGCCAAACATACCGACTAAAATCCAAGTCAAAGTATACATAACTCTCTCTGTAAACAGACGGCTGCGCCGTATTACCACTAATTATCCATAAAACAAAGAATGGTGTGTTTAAGAACAATATATTCAAATATTATTCAAATATATCCCTTTCGACGGACGGCTATCGCCGGTGGCGTGTCGCCACAGACAATAAAGAATATTCCTACAAAAGTTCTCCGGCATGCCCCGTTAATTTTTCGTTAATTCCATCGCATATACGATAATTATCACAAACAAACAGAATGGAGTTTTTTAGGGACAATATATTCAAATATAATTCTAATAATTAGAGATACACATCCGCTGCCGGGGGGCGTGGGTGTCCACCCGCGACGGTTAGGAGCAAACCGTTTGACTCGATAATGCAGTGCTCACACGGTATACACGCAAACGCATTAACATTAACATCACATTAAATTACTTACAACTTACAACTTACACGGCTCTATAAACAGTTGAAAATATAGAGAGAAATATAAGTATATAATTAATAATATATATTCATCGAAATGATACCGATATGATAC
>CAVFIY010000146.1:0-5575 GCA_963622435.1 Bacteroides uniformis
ATAGTCAACCGGTTTGTTCCAAACCGCCGCGGGTGGGGACACCCACGCCCCCAGGCAGCGGACAACAATGCACAATGTACAATGCATAATGCACAGAACACGAAGTTATTAACATACAGTAATTAACGCAGGCGCAGCCTGCAAAAATACGCACAGCAAGCATACGCGATAGCGACCATACGCAGGCATCGCCTGCGAGAACACGCACGTAGTGCGAACATACGCGTAGCGAACATACGCAGGCGCAGCCTGCGAAGAAGAATGTCTCCTTACGATTTGGCATACGAATATGTGCTGCATACTAACCGCAGCATTTTCCTCACGGGCAAGGCGGGGACGGGCAAAACGACCCTCCTGCGTCGGCTGCAGCACGACTGTCCCAAGCAACTCATGGTCTGTGCGCCGACGGGCGTTGCCGCCATCAATGCCGAGGGTGTGACTATCCATTCGCTCTTCCAACTGCCGCCCCAACTCTTTCTCCCCACGCCCCAAGCACGGCGCAAACTCTTCGCCGAGATGCAGATGCGCCGCCCCAAACAACGCCTGCTGGCGAACCTGGAACTGCTGGTGATAGACGAGGTGAGTATGGTGCGGGCGGACTTGCTCGACACCATCGACGCTGTGCTGCGCCATTTCAAACACCGTGCGAATATCCCTTTCGGCGGCGTGCAAGTCCTCTTCATCGGCGACCTCTATCAGTTGTCGCCCGTGGCACGCGAGGACGAATGGAACTACCTGCGTCCGTACTACGCGGGGGCGTTCTTCTTCCAAGCCCGTGTGTTTCAGGAGATTACGCCCGTCTATATCGAACTCGACCATGTCTTCCGACAGAGCAATGTGCAGTTCATCGACTTGCTCAACGAGGTGCGTAACAACTGCCTAACGCCCGCTTCGCTCGACCTGCTCAATAGTCGCTATCAGCCTGATTATCAACCCAAAGAGGGTGCGCCTTTCCATATCGTTCTCTCTACCCACAACCGCAAAGTAGATGCGATTAACACTCGCGAGTTGGAGGCTTTGGAGGGCAAGGAGTTTGCTTTCCACGCCACGGTGAAAGGCACTTTCCCCGAGTCGCAATACCCGATGGACGAGACGCTGGTGCTGAAAAAAGGCGCACGCGTGATGTTCATACGCACCGATTCGTCGCAGGAGAAGGCGTACTACAATGGCAAACTCGGCGTGGTGGCAGAGGTGGACGATGAGCATATATGGGTGGAGTGCGAAGAGGCGGACGGGAAGACGCAGCGGCTTGCGGTGCATACGGAGACTTGGGAGAACATTCACTACGCCTCCAAGACGAACACCGACACCATCGAACCCGAGGTGGTCGGCACTTTCACGCACATCCCGTTGCGGTTGGCGTGGGCGGTAACAATCCACAAGGCGCAGGGCTTGACTTTCGACCATGTGGTGATAGACGCGGCAGACGCTTTCGCCGCAGGGCAAGTCTATGTCGCCCTCTCCCGTTGCCGCTCGCTGGAGGGTATCGTGCTGCTATCGAAGATACCCGAGTCGGCACTCACTAACGCCCGCGAGGTGCTGACATTCACCGCTTCGCAACCCGATTTGGCAACGACGGAGCATGCGCTGCAACCCTCCGAGCGCACTTATTTCTTGCAGATACTCAGCGGGTTATACGACTTCCACGATGCGATAGTGCGGGTGGATAGTCTACAACGGTTGGTTAGCGGTTCGACTTCGTTCAACCAAGAGACTGCCAACTCGTTCCTCAACGCCATTGCCGCCACACTCAACGGGTGGGAGCAGACGGCGGCGGCTTTCCAACGACAACTACAGCAGATATTTCTGCCCGAACAGGTGGACGAGGCGTTCCTCACGCAGCGTCTGCAGGCTGCCACTGCCTACTATGCACCGAAGATGGAGCAACTCGGCAAAGACATTGCGGCATCGCCCGTCTATGCCGACGACAAGAACGATGCGAAGGCGTACGAGGAGGTGATAGAAGAACTGTTTGTGGACTTGCAGCGGCAACGGTTCGTCATGCAACGGGTGGCAGACACGCCCTCGCTTGAGGCGTATTTCGCTGCACGACAGGTGTTTACGGTGCCTGCTGTGCATATATCCGCCAAGGGCGAACAGCACGCCGACACTTCCTCCGAGACGAAACATCCCGTGCTGCTAAAACGCCTTTTTGCGCTGCGCCGCACGCTCGCCGCCGCACAAGGAAAAGAGGACGCGTCCTACCTGATTGCGCAGACGAAACTCCTGGTGGACATCAGCAACGCCCTGCCGCAGACGAAGAAAGAACTGCTGGCGGTGAAGGGCATGGGGCAGAAGAAATACGAACAGATGGGGGCGCAGGTGCTGGCGGTGGTGAAGAGGTACTTGCAAAGCAAAACCTCCCCAAGCCCCTCCAAAGGAGGGGGTGTTGTATCGCCACTGATAACCGGCGTTGGCTATCAGTTCCCCCTCTCTGAGGGGGTGGGAGGAGTCTCTAAGTCCGCTCGTCCTGCGAGGGGAGTCCCGTCTTTACTGACTACTTACCAACTTTTTTCGGACGGGTATATGACTATCGCCGAGTTGGCAGAGATGCAACACAAGACACCCGAGCAGATAGCGGCCAACCTCTCCCAACTGCTGCAGCACGGACTGATACATATTACAGACCTTACCGCCGAAGATAGGAATAAAGTGGGGAGTTGTTCTAGTTGAACGAGAGCATAGCATAGTCAAACGGTTTGTTCCAAACCGCCGCGGGTGGGGACACCCACGCCCCCAGGCAGCGGACAGTTCTGCAACCTCTAGAGAGTCTAGATAATCTAGAGTATCTAGTTCATCTAGAGCAGAGTCTAATAAAACATTCGGGGTGTGCCGCGTTAAGTGGCACACCCCGAATTGCTTTTTATAAGAAGAACAGTATCCCGCCCTCTATAGGAAAAACAGTATCATCATCTGTCCTGTCAGTACGCGGAGGAACATCGTCAGCGGGTAAACGGTGGAGTAGGCGACTGCCGCACGGTCGTTGGTGGTGGAGTGCGAAGTGGCATACGCCAAGGCGGGCGGGTCGGTGGTGCTGCCTGCTATCAGTCCCATAAGGGTGAAATAGTCCAGTTTCAGCCACGAGCGGGCAATGATACCGACGAGCAGCAACGGCAGCATGGTGATGATAACGCCGTAGCCTATCCAGACATAACCGCCGTCGAGCAGGGTGGGGACGAACGACTTGCCAGCGCCGAAGCCCACTGCCGCGAGGAAAAGGGAGATACCTATTTCGCGTATCATCAGGTTTGCACTACTCGTGGTGTAGGTGACGATATGCATCTTGGGGCCGAAATGCCCCATCAGAATTGCCACTATCAGCGAACCGCCTGCCAGTCCGAGTTTGAACGACTGCGAGAGTCCGGGGAAGGCAATAGGCAGCGAACCGAGCGCCACGCCCAGCACGATACCGATGAATATCGAAGCGAGGTTCGGCATATCCAGACGCTTCTCCGAGTTGCCGAACACTTTCGCCACTTTGCTTACCTCGCTCTCCTCGCCCACAATGGTCAAACGGTCGCCAATCTGGAGGTGTAAGTCGTTGGTTGCCAGCAGTTCGATACCCGCACGGCGTATGCGGGTGATAGTGATATGGTAGGCGGCACGCACATTGAGTTCGCCGATACGCTTGCCGTTCAGTTCGGGTTTCGTCACCACGACATGGCGCGATACGAGGTGCGCCGCTTTGATTTTCTCCTCGGAGATGACGGTCTTCTCGCCGAGCAGGAGGATACTCTTCTCGTGCGAACGGTCCACAACGATACGCACCTTGTCGTTGAGGTGCAGTTCGACATCGGCATTGGGCATCTCGTCCCTGCCGTCGGGGTGAATAAGGCGCGACACGACGAACTCCACATTGCAGAGTTTGCTCAAGTCGCGCACCAAAACGCCCTCCACCTGCGGGTTCTCGAGCAGGATATCCAGGTTCTCAATCTCTTTCTGCTCGCCCTTTTCGCTCTCCACACGCGCCTCCTCTTTCTCCGTCTTGATATTGAAGAACAGGCGGATAAGCATCATTGACACCAGGATGCCGACGACGCCCAAGGGGTATGCCATAGCGTAGCCGGTAGCGATATCGGGGTTAGAGACACCGCGTATATCGGCGAACGCCTGTTGCGCTGCACCCAGACCCGGGGTGTTCGTTACGGCACCGAAGAGGACACCCGTCATCGTGGCGATGTCCACGCCCGAGATGAGGTGGATAACAAAAGCGGTAACGCAGCCGAGCAGCACGATAGCGGCGGCAAGCATATTGAGCGACAAACCGCCCTTACCGAACGAGGAGAAGAAACCGGGTCCCACTTGCAGACCAATGGAGTAAACGAAGAGGATAAGCCCGAAGTCTTTGGCAAAAGACTCCACCTGCGGGTCGAGCCGCATACCGAAATGGGAGAAAGCAATACCGCAGAAGAGAATCCAAGTAATGCCGAGCGTAACGCCCTTGATTTTCAGTTTGTTGCCGAGGAAGACGCCCACGGCTATGGCAAGCGACAGCACAAATATCGAGTGTGCAATCCCCGTCCCGATAAACAGATTAATAAACCAGTCCATGCTGAATTGTGTATTGTGTTGTGGCGTGTCGCCACTGACGATTATGCCCTTGTGAACAGACGCTACGCGGCGGGTGCTTCCGCAGAGCAATAACTTCCCTTGTGAACGGACGCTACGCGTATTACCACTAATTAGTCATAAAAGACAGCGTATGGTGTTCTTTTAGACAAATATAGTCAAATATTATTCAAATAAAGACATTACCTTTATGATACATTCATGACAATACGGCGATAGCCGTCCGTTCAAAAAGTGCCACTTTGTATATTTGTCTATATTTGATCCTATTTTTCGTGTATTTGGAGGCGGGGTGCTCCCCGCAGAGCAATATATATTAATCCATGTCCATACGGCGATAGCCGTCCGTTCCATAGGAGTTGTCGTGTAGCACACGCAAAAAGGACTGCAAAGGTACGCTTTTTTCTCGACATAACCAAACCCATTGTGCGAAATGCTGTCGCTATGTACACCGAGAGCGCATTTTTTGTGTTCATCGAGTGGATATCGAGTAGATACCGAGTGGATAGGTTTTGCTCCGCCGAGAGGAAAAGTGCTTTCATGCGGACAGTGTTTTAACCGCCATTTGTATATTCTCTAAAAAAGTCGTATCTTTGCGGCGTGAAACCCGCATTTGGTGTTCGGCAGGGCAATGGCACTTCCGTTGTAAGGAAGACAACTCGCCCCGCCGCCACTAGATAAACGGGCGTAGCAGACATAGTAAAAGGCGTTTATTAGCGCTTGTTTTTGGCACTTAGAAATCCGGAAAATTTCGCACATCCAAGACAAGAGGCAATAAATGCCCTCGTGGTATGTAATGATTTACCGCACCTTAGGGTGTGGCTTTTCTGCATATCCGGCGTGGGCGTTATTGTTTGTTCTTATGTGCAGGGTCATTTCCGGAACCTCTAAGTGAAGAATAAGCAATGATAAGGCTCCACGCCTTTTTTGTATCTTATTATTCAAGCAGGTAGGAGTCAACTGCTCAACCTACAAATTCTCTACCTATGGCAGAAATTGTTTTTGT
>CAVFIY010000147.1:0-5537 GCA_963622435.1 Bacteroides uniformis
ATTTCCACTACCGACCTGCCCTTGAAATGGGAGTGGATTAACTATGTAACGCTCGACTTGGGCAAACAATGCTCGCGGGATGGCGGCAAGGTGCTAGAGATATATCGCAAGGGCGACGGATACGGCTACGGTCAAGATATACCCATTGAGGTATCGCATTTCTCGCTGAACCTAATGAAGAATTCAAACCCGTCTTCGTGGGAAGAATACGAAAAGAATGTAGTGGACACATGTGCATTCATTGTTCGTTTTAACTTCACCGTACCGACCTCGGCGGGCATTATCACCATTCCCGAGACGGCGGCGTTCGACTATACCTTGTCCACGCAGTTTTTCGACTACTCTGCTATTTGGGGTATGTTCACTTCCTCGGATCAAATGTACGCTGAGGACACGATGGATATCGCCGACGGGGATATGTGGGGTTCGCTGAAACAGGCGACCTTGCCACTGGCAGACCCCGCTGTGGATATTAATATCACAACCCAAATTTCCGGTGCGCTGCAAATGGAGGGAGAATATCTCTTTGTCGCAACAAGGGATTTTGAGGACATACGCTACGCCTCTTTCGACGGGCAGAAGATCTACCGCCACACATTCCGTGAAGGGGAGTATCTGCCACTGACAAGTGAGATAGGCGACTCTGTTACGATGAAGATACGATTCGACAAAAACCCATCCCGCGGAGAAATAGACAAGATGTTCTCTGTTCGCCCGGATGTCTTTGGGTATAAGTTCTCGGTGGGCTTCGACCGCCAAGAGTCCCCGCAGTTGCGTGTCGTTCCGAATACAGGCGTTCGGGTTGAGGCTATTGCAACGATGCCGCTTATCTTCAACGAGGGCTTGGCATTGGTATATGCGGATACGCTGGATGATGTGGATGTCAGCGACTACACGATAGACTCCCTGGCGGCGACTATCGACGGCATTACGATAGACTCGGTACGCGCCTGCAACCTGAAACTCCTCACCAAGTTCAAAAACACTATTCCCTTGCGTATCAAGGTGGTGCTGCGTGCATTGGACAAGGAAGGCAACCTCGTAATGGACCCCAACGACCCAACAAAGCCTTATCGGATTACGACACAAGATACAATCACCATTGATGCGCCGAAAGTGGAATACGCCGACGGCACTCTGCGGACGACCGCCTCGGAAACAACCGAGATTATTACGCTCGACAAAGCCCGAATGGACAAACTGGCGGATATACAATCGATTGTGTGTGAGGCAGGTATCGACAACGAGGCGTTGCAATATGCCTACGAATTGGGCAATTACAAAGTGCGTATCACCAAAGACAATCGCCTGACGATACAGTTGGGGCTGGCTGCGAATGTGGACGCCACCTTTGATTTTGAGAAAGACGATAACAACAATAAGTAAGGAGGCGCAACAATGAAAAAGATTTCTCGTATCGTATTAGGAGCGGCTCTCCTTGCTACTACCCTCGGCGCACAAGCACAACAAGTTACGACGCTCTATTTCTTAGAGAACGCACCGATGCGCCACATCGTCAATCCCGCCTTTCAGCCGGTAAGCAACGGCTATCTGAATCTGCCTGTTATCAGTTACACGAGTTTTTGGGTGGGTAACAACTCGCTGACGATGCGCGACTTGATATACCGCGACCCGCTGACAGGCAAAACCATTACCGCCGTACACCCCAATGGCGACAAACAGGCACTGCTCAATGCGTTCCGCAAAACGACACTCGTGGATACGGATATGAGTTTGGAACTGTTCGGCTTTGGCTTCCGTGTGAAAGAAAACGGATACTTCCATTTCAACATTATGGAGCGTGTGGATGCCGGTGTGTCGTTGCCTCACAACCTATTCGACTTCGTACTCGGAGGCGGAATGAAAGACCTCGACGGGGGCGTAAACAATATCAATCTCTCCCGATTGGGGATTACCGCCAATGTCTATACCGAGTTCGGGTTTGGCTATTCACATAAGATAAACGAGCAATGGACGGTCGGCGGTAAGGCGAAGTTCCTGCTTGGTACGGCGCATATCGGACTGAAGACGAAGAACTTAGGTATCGATGCCTCGGCAAGCGAATGGCGCATACACGGCAATGCCGATGTGTATATGGCAGGGCCGGCAGATTGGGGAACACTGCCCGACCAAATCAACAAGGATAACTACGAGGATATCAACTACGACAAGTTGATTGACACGGATGTTGATACGGAAACGCTCCTCAAGACGATGCTCAAGCCGAGCGGCTACGGTGCTTCGTTCGACCTGGGCTTTACCTACAAGCCCATTGAGCAACTGCAGATTTCGGCAGCCGTTACCGACCTTGGTTTTATCTATTGGAACAATGCACGGCGCTACACGGCGGCGATTGACACCACCTTTACGGGAGCGGGCGACTTTGAGTATAGCGACTATGTATATAACGATGAGTTCAATACAGACAGCCTGATGGCGGATGTAAAGGACAACTTGATAGGCATCGTCGAAGGCACTACGCTTGACCGCAAGAGCAACGGATTTGCCCGCATGTTAACTGCCAAACTCAATGTGGGCGTGGACGCCAATTTCTGGGACAATCGAATCGGAGTGGGCGTCGTATCGAAAACAAGCCTGTACGATAGCCGCTTGTACGAAGAAGTTACCCTCGGCGCGGCACTGCGCCCGTGCAATTGGTTCAATGTGGCGGTGAGTTACTCGCTCGTAAACAACGGCAAATACAGCAATATCGGTGCAGGGTTGAGCATTATGCCCTACGACGGAATTAACCTGACGCTCGCCATGGACTATATCCCCACTTCGTATGCGTACTACGATGTCGAAGACAACGGGAACTTTAGTTGCCCTATCCCCTACAAGTCGAAAGGTATGAATGTGGCACTGGGGCTGAACATTGTATGGGGGACTAACAAGAAGAGAGATGCAGACAAAGACGGCGTATTCGACAAGATAGATATGTGTCCCAATACGCCGAAGAATGTGGCAGTGGATGCACTCGGTTGCCCTATCGACAGCGATGGCGACGGTGTACCCGACTATCTCGACCGCTGCCCCGGTACTTCGGAGAAAGCATACGGACTCGTGGATAGCGTCGGTTGTCCTATCGATAGCGATGGCGACGGTGTACCCGATTACTTGGATGAATGCCCCAATACACCTATCGAAGCACAAGGTATGGTGGACGAGAAGGGCTGCGAGATAGATAGCGACGGCGATGGCGTACCCGATTGGAAAGACGAATGTCCGGGGACACCTATCGAGGCACGCGGCTATATCGATGAGAAAGGCTGTCTGCTCGACACCGACGGTGACGGCGTGCCTGACTACTTGGATGAATGCCCGAACACCCCTGCCGAAGCGTATGGTATGATAGACGAGAAAGGTTGCCCGATTGATTCGGACGGCGACGGCGTGCCTGACTACTTGGATGAATGTCCCAACACCCCCGCCGAGGCGCGTGGGTTTGTCGATGCCAAGGGCTGCGAGATAGATACCGATGGCGACGGCGTACCCGATTGGAAAGACGAGTGTCCCACAGTAGCAGGGCCAAAGTACAACAAGGGCTGCCCCGAGGTAAAACGCGAAGTGCGCAATCTGCTTAAGAAGGCCATGCAGGGTATTCAGTTCGAGAACGGTAAGGCGACCATTAAGAAATCATCGAATGCCCTACTTGACAAAATAGCACAGACCTTTATTGATAATCCGACCTTTATCATCGAGGTACAAGGACACACCGACAATGTAGGTAAAGCGGAATTCAACAAGACATTGAGTGACAAGCGTGCGCATGCCGTGATGGATTACCTGGTCAAGAAAGGTGTACCGGCAGAGCGTATGAGCGCACACGGATATGGTATGGAAGTGCCTATTGCGGACAACAAGACGGCGCAGGGGCGTGCGAAGAACCGTCGAGTCGAGTTCAATATCACATTCGAAGAGGTTACCTATGAGACCATTCTCGACCACGCAGACTCTACCCTGCTGCAGACCGCTGATACCATTGCGCCCGTACCGGCAGACTCTACGGTGCAGAACCAATAACGCACAACAAATCAACAAAATAACATACATTAATAACAAACAATATGGGACGCGCATTTGAATATCGCAAAGCAACCAAATTGAAACGCTGGGGTCACATGGCCCGTACATTTACCAAACTCGGTAAGGAAATCACTATTGCTGCTCGTGAGGGTGGCGCAGACCCGGATGGTAACCCGCGTCTTCGTATGCTGATTCAGCAGTGCAAACGCGAAAATATGCCGAAGGACAATATCGACCGCGCTATTAAGAAAGCGACCGATAAATCGTCGGAAGGGTATAAAGAAATCAACTACGAAGGATACGGTCCGCATGGCGTGGCTATCTTTATCGAGACCGCTACCGACAACAATATGCGTACGGTAGCAAACATCCGTTCGTACTTCACCAAGCATGGTGGCACACTCGGTACACAAGGCTGTCTGCAATTCTTGTTCGACCGTAAGGCCTGCTTCACGGTAAGTGCCAAGGAGGGAGTTGACCTCGATGAACTCGAATTGGAGTTGATTGACTTCGGTGTGGAGGAACTCGGCAACGACGAGGACGGCAACATCATTATCTATGGCGACTTCAATCAGTATTCGCAGATACAGAAGTACTTGGAGGACAACGGCTTCGAGATACAGAGTTGCGAGTTCGTTCGTATTCCGAACGACTACAAGACGCTAACGCCCGAAGAGAAAGAGTCTGTACAGAAACTGCTCGACCGCATTGACGAGGACGAGGATGTACAGAATGTCTTCACCAATATGGCAGAGGATTAAGCAATGCATCATGCTGAATGCATAATGCACAACTCATACAAGTATGGAGAGTATTCGTAAATACTTCACCCTATCCGCACATCAAGAGCAGCAGTTTGCTGCTCTTGATGCGTTGTATCGAGAGTGGAACGGCAAAATAAATGTCATTTCCCGCAAGGACATCGACAATCTCTACGAGCATCATGTCCTGCACTCGCTTGCCATTGCCAAGGTGCTACCCTTTCTACCACAGACCAAGATACTCGATGTAGGTACAGGGGGCGGTTTCCCGGGCATTCCGCTGGCGATATTGTTTCCCGAATGTCAGTTCACTCTGATAGACTCTATCGGCAAGAAAGTACGCGTGGCGTATGAGATTGCCGAGGCTGTAGGGTTAGACAATGTTACTTGTATTCAGGAACGAGCCGAGGAAGAGAAAGGCAAGTTCGATTTTGTGGTATCGCGCGCCGTTATGCCCATGCCCGATTTGGTTCGGTTGGTGCAAAAGAACATCAGTCGTACCCAACGAAACGCTATGCCCAATGGGCTATTGGTACTCAAAGGCGGCGACCTGAGAGAAGAACTGCGTTCGTATCAAAAGCGTGCAGAGGTAACCCCTATCAGCAGCCTATTCCAAGGCGATTGGTTCGAGACCAAACAAGTGGTCTATCTGCCGATGTAACGGCGTGTATAGACAAATAATAAAGCGACAGCAGTCTGTGAAATATACAAACTATCACTGACTGCTGTCTTTTTTATGGGGGGCATAAC
>CAVFIY010000148.1:0-5528 GCA_963622435.1 Bacteroides uniformis
GTCGTAGAGCAGGACGACCACACGTCTGTCTATCTCAACGATGTCGTGGTCACCAAGAAATACGACCGCTATATCTTTGTTCGAGACGACACAGGCTCCATGCTCATCTACGATACGGGCAAGTCCGACGGCACTCGTTACGGGTCGGGATTGAGCAAGGGCGACGTGCTTCGTGGGGTGCATGGAAAATACCAAAATTACTATGGTGTTCCCGAACTACTCCCGAACCAACTCAATAAAACCGCCCAAAAAGTCGAGTGCCTCCCCGATAGCGGAATCCTTGCTCTCGACAGTGCCGATGTATGTCGCTATGTGGTGCTCGATAGCGTCACCCTGCAGGGCGCTACCTGCACCTATCGGAATCGTACCTACGCCACAGCCGATAAGTTTAACATCGGCACGCTTGTCGAGGGACGCCCCACGCGTATCGAAGCCATCGTCTCGTACGATCACGATGTGCTCACCCTTTGGCTCGTTTCGCAGACCTGCTATCCCGAGCCTACCGCCATCGATGCCGTATCGGCCGACGACACCGACTCCCCTTCGCCCCGCTACAACCTTCTCGGTGCACCCGTCGGCACCGACTATAGGGGCATTATTGTACAAAAGGGGCATAAAACCCTCCGCTAACTTTCCTCGGTGCTCACTATCGGCACAAAAAAGAGCACAAACTGCACAAAAAAGCCCCAAAATTGTTCTCTCGGCGCCAAAAAGTTGCATATATGAACAATTATGTTTACCTTTGCCCCGCAATCCCCTCCCCACATCATTTAATTAGCCCCCTACCCTCATCCGATTTGCACATAAAAAACATCCGACTTGTGCCACCCCTCCACCCCGATTTGCCGAAGGAGTCCCTTACCAACTCCCACCAAACGAGCCCAAAAACAAACAAATAAACAATAGCAATATCGTATAATCCTAAAAACACAACACAATGAAAAAGTTACTACTCAGTATGTTGGCTCTCTGTACGCTATGGAGCACCGCCAACGCCACTCTCATATTCCACGAGAGTTTTGACAAAGACGCCGGGCAACTGTCTGTAGGGCGTTCTGCTGCATGCAATGATAGCACTACATGGTGGACACTTTCCGGTTGGTATGCTGACTCTGAACCAAATAATCCTATTCAGGTAGTAAAAGGTTCTCTTTCTTATCCCGGCTATGTAACAACCGGAACCGGCAACAAGGTGCAACTCAAGACAGTTAGTGGAACGAAGGATGTGCGCCGCTTCAAAGAAGTTGAAACGGGTAGCGTTTATGCAGCTGCTATTATAAATATGTCAAGTGCAACTTCTACGTGTGATTATTTTTTCGGACTCTGTGATGGAGGTACTTCCTACTATGGAAAAGTATATGCCCAAGGCGTAGATGGAGGTTTCCAATTAGCCATAGCGAAGAACTCGGAAACCAAAACAACTATTCCTTATACAAGTACACTGAAATACAATACCGATTATCTTATTGTAGTAGAGTATGTGTTTAAGAAGGGAGTAAAGAACGATAGCGTGAACCTTTGGGTAAATCCTACAAAGTCCACTACCAAGCCAACACTTGTCTGTGATATGGCGCAAGCCAATACAAAGGCTGACCCTTCAAAACTTGCGGGTGTCTATTTGATTCAAACGACCAATGCCCCTACACTTTATATCGATGAAATCAAAGTAGCCACCGCTTGGGACGACTTGTTCGAGAGCGGAGATACCCCTGAGCCGGAAACGAAGGCGACCATCACGACCTCTACGGCCACGCTCTCCTTTGGCAGTTTGTTTGTAGGGGACACCAGAGCACTTACATTTACCGTTTCGGGCAAGAACCTTTCGAGCGATATTACATTGGCGAGCGACAATGCAGAGTTGGTACTCGACCAAACTACTATTACCAAAGCGGCTGCCGAGGCTGACGGTGGCGTTGAGGTTAAGGCTACCCTGACTGCTGCCTCTGCCGGAACTAAGTCTGCCACGATTACACTTTCTTCGGACGGTGCGGATGCCGTGACTATTGCTTCCTCGTGGACTGCCTATGCCGTCACCAAAGTGGGCACTATCGCTGCACTGAATGCGGCTGTAAAGGCAGAAGGAGAAGACTTTTCTTTCTATCTATATACCGGTGAGGCTGTGATTACTTATGTGGAAGAAGGTGATGTAGATAAGTTCTATGTAGAAGATGCCTCGGGTGCTGTACGCATAGAGTCCGGGGAGAAAGTCATTACGCTCAAAGTGGGCGATAAGATTAAAGACTTTGTGTCTTACAAAGGTAATGCAGAAGACTATAGCGGACAACCTCTTTCTTTGGCATCTGTTCCCACCGTTGTCAGCAGCGGCAATACACCGACCCCGCAGGTCGTAACACTCAAAGAGTTGCAGGACAACGCTGCCGACTACTTGTTGGAGTTGGTAAAAGTCGAGAATGTGGCGTTCGACCTCTCCAAAGAGGCGAATTACACTGCGGGCAACAATGCTATCGCACAAAATGGTACTTCGGCTGCTATCAGTCTTACTGCCGACAATACCTTGGTGGGTACAGCCAAGCCTGCTACCGCAGACATCACGGGTATATCCTACTACACCTCCGGTTATAATATCCGTGTGCGCTCGGCGGCGGACATCGTAGTGAAGACGACCCCGTCTGCTCTCGAGGCACTGACGATAGACGACTCGTGCGAAATCTATACCGTATCGGGTGTGCGTGTGGACGCACTCCAAACGGGTGTGAACATCGTCCGCAAGGGCAATCAGACCTATAAGGTCATCCGCTAATCACTCTACCCCCACAAGCGTGTTTGTATGCTTGTGGGGGTTGCTATATTCTATACCTGATAGGGATAACCCTATTTTACACTTAACAGAAAAAAGAATTATGACAATGATGAAATTACGAACAGTTCTATTGACTGCTTTGCTCTCTTTGGGCATAACATTCCCTGTGTATGCAGAAGATAATCTTTTGAGTAACGGGGACTTTGAGGAGGCGAAGACTAACTTTCTCTTTGGAGCAGACTTTACCGATTGGGGGTTTGGTGCTGAAATAGCCATTGAGACTGCTGATGTACAGCACGGAGAAAAGGCGTTCCGCACAGTAAATGTAACGATGACACGCTCCCTTAATCAGACAGTGGATATGTTGGATGAGGTGGTCGGACAGAAGTTTGAACTCACTATTCACTACAAGACTTTGGAGGCAAACGAGGGGGATATTTTCCTCAATAGTCAGTGGAACTGTGTGCCTGCCCAATCGGGTACACCACACGACAGTGTCGAACTGAATCAGGTACTGCCATTGAGCAGCGAGTGGAAGGAGATGAAATTTACAACTACCAAGCCGGCAAAGGGGACGGGTTTATATGTCAGTATCGGCGTGAAGAAAGGCGTAAAGGTACTGTTCGATAACTTTACGCTGACGCGGGTGGAGGAGAACGAGCCGTGGTTTACGGTTACGCCCGAGAAGATTGGAACGGCGAGTTGCAACATCGGCGACAGTGTGCTTATGGCATCGCTGATTGTACGGCAAGGCAACCTCACGCAGCCTGTCAATCTGGAGGTTACAGGGCTTGGACGCGATGCATACAAGTTGGAGAAGAGCCAAGTAACCGCCGCAGAAGATACGGTGCGTCTGTGGTTTGCGCCGACGGCTATCGGTGTGTATAAGGGCAACCTGATAATAGAGAGCAACGAGGCATTAAGTTGCAACAAGACATACACGCTGTTGGGTACTGCTACTGACTCTACCCTCACGCCGGAGATTACGCTCTCGCCCGAAGCACTGCCTGCTTTCACTGCTCAAGCGGGGGCGACGGTCGAGGATACGATAACCGTCACCTCGATGCACTGTTTGGATTTCGTCTATGTAACCTGCACAAATGCAGAGGAGAACGGTGCGTTCCGTATCAACACTTCGTTGCTGCCGAAGAACTCGGAGAGTAAGGTATGCGTCACTTTCAATCCCTCGAAAGCGGGTTCGTATTCGGCGACACTGACTTTCACCTCGACGGGAGCAAAGACCCAAACGATGACTTTGACGGGTACTGCCACCGAGCAAGATTCGACCACGGTGGATTGGGCTACCGCTTTCCAATGGGACACCACCGCTCCGTTGTCGCTCCTCAAAGAGGGATTCGACAATGTGCAGCACAACAAGACGCTGCTCTTGAACGGTTGGCAGAATGTCGTCCTGCAG
The DNA here is from genome assembly GCA_963622435.1 of Bacteroides uniformis. GTDB lineage: Bacteria > Bacteroidota > Bacteroidia > Bacteroidales > Paludibacteraceae > Colicola. The sequence goes on from CAVFIY010000148.1 coordinate 4,179, forward strand.
GGTGCGCGTCCGTGGTGGGGCTACACCGATACGAACAACGACGGGGAGCATTGCGCCAAGGCGACGGCATATATTTTTGGAGGGTCGGACTCCACGCTGTACGAGATGTGGCTCGTAACGCCTGCGCTCGACTACAAGAACGCCAAGAATCAGGTCTTCACATTCCGTGTGCGGGGCGATTATGTTTACGACGGGCAGTCTGCCAACCTGCAACTCTACTACATCGATGCGACAGATACTGCGCATCTGTTCACACAGGATTTGCAGATAGAGATGCCCGCTACGGAAGACCAAGCGGGCGACTGGCTCGACTTCCAAGTAAACCTCGCAGGACAGGAGAATATCGCTGATGCGTTCTTTATGGCGTTCCGCTTTACGGGCAACAGCGGCAACAACGGGGCTGCCACTTACCTGATAGACGATATATCGTGGGGGCGCGACGACCTGCCGTTGCTCTCGGCGGACTCTGCCCATATCATTGCCACGACGGGCGTGAACGAGAAGAAATTCTTTACCGTCGCTGTGCAGGGAAAGAACCTGACGGAGGCTATCAGCGTAAGCGTAACGGGCAACAACGCAAGCAAATTCAAAGTAGCACCCTCTACGCTGCTTCCGATAGGGGGCGCAGTGGTCGTGGAGTTCCAATCCGACCAAGAGGGCGTGCATGAGGCGTACTTGCGGATTCGTTCGCGCGGGGCTGTGGATTTGTACATCCCGATGGCGGTTCTAGTGCGTGCGAACACGGCGATAGAGAATACCGAGAGCGGGGCTGCGGCGCGGCGATTGGTACTCGACGGCGGTGTGCTGTATCTGGAGGCCAACGGCGGGCGGTATATGCTCGACGGACGGGCGGTGCGGTAAGGCACTGCGCCGATAGAATAGACGGTTGACCACCGCTCTGCTTCTTTCTACGGAAGCAGGGCGGTGGTTCTTTTTGGGGTAGGGTAGCGTTGCGGTATCCTATCGATTATGTTATACTTATCCTATACTTATGTTATACTTATCTTATACTTATGTTATACTCCTGTCCGCTGTTTGGCGGGGGTGTGGCGGCGGGGGATTTGTGTGGGAATTGCGGGTTCTTTGCGGGGGAGTGGGAGAAATGTGGAAAAAGTGGCGAAAAAATGCAGAAAAAGGTTGTGTATGTACTTGCTTTGCTGTACCTTTGCGGCGTAATTGCGGGAGACCTCCCCCGCCCCTGACTAAAGAGTTCTATGATGCCCACCGGGCATCAATCGGAAATCCGCAATAAGGCGGTATTTCCTTCACCTTCAGAGGAGGGGAGGGCAGAGAAAGGTCAAACGGCTCTGACGAGCCGCCGCGGGTGGGGACACCCACGCCCCCAGGCTG
>CAVFIY010000149.1:0-5513 GCA_963622435.1 Bacteroides uniformis
CAGTAATTCCTATGCCGCTGCGCGGCAAGAGAAATGAAAGAAATAAAAGAAGATAGTTCGTTAATTTCCTTTATTTTTCGTGAGCGAAGCGAACAGGAAACCCCGTATAGTCAAACGGCTCTGGTGAGCCGTCGCGGGTGGGGTGAAGCGGAGGGCAGGTGTGCGCAGCACACTGAGTGTCTAACGGGGTCCCCACAAGCCCCTGCGCAGTGGGGTGTTCCTGGCTAGTAAAGCCCAGTGGGCTTTACTAGAACTCCTTAGTCCACAACCCACGCCCCCAGGCTGCCGGATGTTCTAGAAGGGCTAGATGTTCTAGTTGAACTAGTTGAATCTAGTGGGCAGGGAGAACGCGGCACACAATAGTATTTATTTAGGCATAGATTACAGACTCTCTAATATATAAGAAGATACAAGAAGATATACAAAGACACAAAGAAACCTCTATAAGAATACACCTCGAAAATCCAATATACTTATGATATACAGAGCATTAAGTTCCGAAGAGCAGCAGCAACTCATTGCCCAAGGGTGCAGCGCAAAGGCGTGGGCAGATATCCAAGTGAAAGACGGGTTCGACCCGACTTATGTGCGCGATGTGCAGTTCTCGGGGGCTATTCGTATGGGCGTGTTCGAGCGGGAGTTCGACCTGCCGGGCGGCCTGTCCGTCCACTCGGGCATCTCGCACGCCAAACTGCACAACTGCGAGATAGGGGACAATGTGCATCTGTACAATATCCATAATTATATTGCCAACTACCGTATCGGGGCGAACACCTGCATTGAGAATGTGAACGCCATCCTGGTGGACGGGCGGACTGCTTTCGGCAACGGGGTGCGCGTGCCTGTGATGAACGAGGGCGGCGGGCGCGAGATACCTATCTTCGACCACCTGAGTGCCAGCCTGGCATACATGATGACCCTCTATCGCCACCGCCCGCGCCTCATTCAGGTACTCGACCAAATGATAGACGATTACGCCGAGGCGCACACGAGCGACCGAGGTGAGATAGGGGAGGATGTGCGCATACTCAACTGCGGCAGTATAAAGAATGTACGCATCGGCGACTGCGCCCAACTGGCAGGCGTGTCGCGGCTGAAGAACGGCAGCATCAACTCCAACCGATACGCCCCCGTCAAACTCGGCTCGGGCGTGAAATGCACGGACTTCATCATCGCCTCGGGCGTGGAGATAGGCGACTCCACCCTGGTGGACAAATGCTTTGTGGGACAGGGCTGCATCTTCGATAAACACTACTCGGCAGGCGAGTCGCTCTTCTTCAGCAACTGCCAAGGCATGCACGGCGAGGCATGCGCTATCTTTGCGGGACCCTACACCGTGACGCACCACAAATCGACGCTGCTCATCGCAGGCATGTTCTCTTTCCTAAACGCCGGCTCGGGCAGCAACCAGTCGAACCACATGTACAAACTGGGACCTATTCACCAGGGCGTGGCGGAGCGCGGGGCGAAGACCACCTCGGACAGTTACCTGCTCTGGCCGTCGAAGATTGGGGCGTTTTCACTCGTCATGGGGCGGCACACCAATCATGCGGACACAAGCGAACTGCCGTTCTCGTATCTGATTGAGAACCAAGGCGAATCGTTCCTCGTTCCGGGGGCGAACCTCCGCACGGTCGGCACTATCCGCGACGCACAGAAATGGCCGAAACGCGACAACCGCACCGACCCCGATAAGTTAGACTTCATCAACTTCAACCTCCTCTCGCCGTACACGGTGCAGAAGATGTGGCGAGGGCGGGAGATACTCGAGGAACTGCAAGAACTGAGCGGCGAGAACACCGAACTCTACGGCTACCACAACTGCAAGATACGCAATTCCTCCCTGCGGCACGGGAAGGATTTATACACACTCGGCATTACGAAGTTCCTCGGTAACTCACTGATTTCCAGGATAGACAAGGCGGATTTCCGCACGCTCGCCGACCTGCGCACCGCACTGCTGCCCGACACTCCTGCGGGGGCGGGCGACTGGGTGGACCTGGCAGGGCTGATTGCGCCGCGCACGGAGGTTACACGCCTGATGAACGACATCGAACAGGGCGGCATGACCTACGAACAGATACAGGAGCGTTTCCGCGAGATGCACGAGAATTACTACTCGTACGAATGGACTTGGGCTGCCGACAAACTGGAACAGATATGGGGCTGCAGCGTGAGCGAAGTGAGCCTCCAACAGATATACGACCTCATTAACAGTTGGCAGGACGCCGTGGTGCGCCTCGACCACCTGGTGTACGACGATGCCCGCAAGGAGTTCAACCTCAACAGCCAAACGGGCTTCGGTGTGGACGGCGACCGCTCGCAGCAGCAGGCGGACTTCGAGTCGGTACGCGGCAGTTTCGAGAGCAACTCGTTCGTCCGTGCGGTGCTGGAACATATCGAGCGCAAGTCGGCGCTCGGCGACCGCATACGCACCAAACTGAGTCAAGTAACAAACTGATTATCTTCATAATACAAACACGCAAATCGCAACCCAAATCCTCGACAAACACATCGTATGGACGCATCCTTAACTATCCTCGGCTGCGGCAGCGCCAAGCCCACCAAGACGAACTCGCCCTCGGGGCAGATACTCTCGCTCTGCGACAAATCGTTCCTGATTGACTGCGGCGAGGGCGTGCAGATAACCATGCAGCGGCTCGGCGTACACACGGCGAGGCTGTACAACATATTCATCTCGCACCTCCACGGCGACCACTGTTTCGGGCTGATAGGGCTGCTCTCCACACTCGGCATGCAGCACCGTACGCAACCGATGCACATCTACGCACACGCTGATTTAGAGCGACTTATGCGCCCGTGGCTGGACTATTACTGCGCCGACATGCCCTACGAGGTCATCTTCCACCCCATCAATCCCCGCAAGCACGAGGTCATCTACGAAGACCGCACCGTGATTGTGGAGACCATACCCCTGAAGCACACCGTGCCGTGCTGCGGATTTCTCTTCACGGAGCGACACCGCCAACTGACAGATGAGGGCTACGCTTATGCCACCCGCAAGCGGTACGCCTACTGCTCGGACACGCAGTACACAGAGAAGATTGTGCCGATTATCGACGGCGTGGATGTACTATACCACGAGTCCACCTACCTCGATTCGTTCCTTGACCGCTGTGCGCAAGTCATGCACTCCACGGCGCGGCAGGCGGCGGAGATTGCGGTCAAAGCGCATGCGGGGAGACTCCTGCTCGGACACTACTCGGCACGCATCGAAGACCACAACCTGTTCCTCGAAGAGGCAAAAGCAGTCTTCGCAAACACCGAATTGGCAGAGGAGAGGCAGACTTACTTGATATGAAAATCCTGAGAATGAGGAGATTATAAGGGCGAACGCATCCAAACTTTGGAACGGACGCCTGCGGCGTATTGCCGTCAATTATCATCCATTCCCTGATTCGTCTGTTCAACGAGATAGAAGATAAGAAACTATAATGCGCTTGCATAACCGTCGGTCGGGGTTCTCCCTGTTCTTACCCTGATGTTACCCTGTTCTTGACCTATTCGTAGCGGCTCTTATACATATTAAAATATGCCAAAACACAGTACGGAATATATCTGCTCGAACTGCGGCGCGAAAGCCCCGCAGATGCTCGGACGCTGCCCCGTCTGCGGCGAATGGGGTACTTATGAAGAAAATATCACCCTCGTCGCACCTGCCGGCAAACGCTCACTCACCTCGGTCGGCACCGGCACGAAACCGCAACGCATTCAGGAGATTACAGCCACCGAGGAGATGCGAATAGACATGCACAACGGGGAGTTGAACCGTGTCTTGGGCGGAGGACTGGTGCCGGGCAGTCTGGTCTTGCTGGGCGGCGAACCCGGCATTGGCAAATCGACCCTCGCCCTGCAGGTGCTGCTGCAGTTGGGCGACAAACGCACCCTCTACGCCAGCGGCGAAGAGAGCGTTCGCCAACTCAAACTGCGGGCGGAACGCCTGGCGGGCAACCCCGAAAACCTCTACATCGTGAGCGAGACCAACCTCGAGCGAATACTCGAAGATGTTACGGAAATACAGCCCGAAGTGGTGGTCGTCGATTCGATACAAACGATTGGTTGTGAGGGCGTTGAGTCCACTATCGGCAGCCTCAGCCAAGTGCGGGAGTGCGCCGCACGCATACTCCAATACGCCAAAGAAAAGAACATCCCGTTCTTCATTATCGGGCATATAAATAAGGAAGGGTCGCTCGCGGGGCCGAAAGTGCTGGAGCATATTGTCGATACCGTCCTCCAGTTCGAGGGCGACCAGCACTACATGTACCGTATCCTGCGTGCGCAAAAGAACCGCTTCGGCTCGACCTCCGAACTCGGCATTTATGAGATGCGGCAAGACGGACTGCGCGAGGTGACGAACCCGAGCGAACTGCTGCTCTCCACCGCCCGCGAGGGGCTGTCGGGCATATCGATCGCCGCTGCCGTGGAGGGTGTGCGCCCGTTTCTTATTGAGGTTCAGGCACTTGTGTCCTCGGCGGCATACGGCACGCCGCAGCGTTCCTCCACCGGTTTCGACACCCGACGGCTGAACATGCTGTTGGCAGTACTGGAAAAACGCGTGGGGTTCAAACTGTTGCAGAAAGATGTGTTTCTCAACATCGCAGGGGGGCTGCGGGTGAATGACCCTGCCATCGATTTGGCAGTGTTGGCAGCCGTGCTGTCATCGAACATGGACATCGCCCTCGACGCGAATACCTGCCTCACGGGGGAGGTGGGGTTGGCAGGGGAAATACGCCCCGTGAACCGTATCGAGCAGCGCATCGGCGAGGCGCAGAAACTTGGTTTTCAGCGCATTATCATCCCTGCAGACCAGAAAGTCATCGCTTCGAACTACACGATACAGATTGTCCCCGTTAAGAAAGTAACGGACGCATTCCGCCTCTTGATTAAACAGTAGGTCGCCCTTTTGCAGTTCCTTTTCCACACCCCACAGATAAGAACCGTTTACATTGGCAACTATATCGTCTTTCTTTCACGCACGCCCCAAAATGGCACGCTATTTGTGCCTACTATAGTAGCACGGGGGAGATGCCCCGATAGAAAGACATCGTCTAATCCATTAATACAGTATTGCTATGAAACTAAACACGCAAGCCGTGAATTTCGAGATGGCAACTCGATTGGAACAACACATTGAGAAGAAAACCAAGCGATTCGAGAAACTGCTACCCGCCTCCGCTGAATTAGACATCCGCATGACCGTTATCAAGCGTGAGACCAATTTGAACAAAGAAGCCACGGTACGCATCCTCGGTCTGGGCGCAGAACTGTTTGCCGAAAAGACCTGCGACACCTTCGAGCAGGCGATTGACGAGTGCCTCGAAGCCCTTGAGCGTCAACTGGAAAAACAGAAAGACAGATAATAATACTCTTTTTCATTTACTACACAACATGTGGGGGGCTGCCGAATGACGCGAAGTCATTCGGCAGTCTTATTCTATTATAAATCAATGCGGTACGCGGACATCATATAGGCTGTGTGCAAACTGTTTCTC
>CAVFIY010000150.1:0-5476 GCA_963622435.1 Bacteroides uniformis
CGTATTTTTCTTTGGGAAGTCCTTGCTCCATGGCGTCCCGCTGCTTGAGGCAGAGCTGATAGACCTCGTTGATGCGGCTCTGCATGCCTCGGTCGTGCAGCAGCGCAATGGCCGCCCGAAAGGCGATAAACTCCGACAGGTGCGCCATATCGATTCCGTAATAGTCCGGATAGCGGATTTGCGGCGAGGAGCTGACAAAAACGATTTTTTTCGGGTGCAGGCGGTCGAGAATGCGGATAATAGATTCGCGGAGCGTGGTGCCGCGCACGATGGAGTCGTCAATCACCACAAGATTGTCCTCGCCCGCTTGTACGCTGCCGTAGGTGATGTCATAGACATGCGCCGCCAAGTCGTTGCGGGAATTCGATTCGGTGATGAAGGTGCGCAGCTTGATGTCTTTCCAAACCACTTTCTCGCGCCGTACGCGCTCGTGAGTCAGGTCCTCCACCTCGTCGGTCAGGCCGTAATAAGCCACCTCGGCGGTATTGGGAATGAACGAGAAAACGGTGTGCTGCACATCGCCGCCCACGCTTTCCAACACGCGTTGGGCGAGGCTTGCTCCCAATGCCTTGCGCTCCTGATAGATATCCTTGTCCGACCCGCGTGAGAAGTAGATACGCTCGAATGAGCAGGCTTGCAGACGACGCGCGGGCAGAATCTGCTCGAGATGTACCTCGCCTCGCTGGTTGAGCTCGATGGCTTGCCCCGGCAGCAACTCGTGAATGGCGTCGTCGGGCACATTGAAAGCGGTTTGCAGCACGGGGCGTTCGCTGGCGAGCGCAAAGACCTCGTCGGTATGGATATAGAATGCGGTTCGTATGCCCCACGGGTCACGCATGGCACAGGCATTGCCGCTGCCCGTGGTCATACAGAGCACATAGCCGCCGTCCCATAGCCCGCTGCCGTTGCGCAGCACTCGGCAGAGCGACAGCTCTTCCTCGATGGTGCGGCTAATGGACAGACCTTGCTCGCCACGCAGCACGATACGCCGATAGAGGCCTTCCGACTCGCGGTCGAGCAGGTGCCCCAACTGCTCTAACAGCACAAAGGTATCGCTGTTGAGGCGGGGGTGCTGGCCCATGCGAGCCAAGTTGGCAAAAACTTCTTCGGTGTTGGTGAGGTTGAAGTTGCCGCAGAGGACCAAATTGCGTGCCCGCCAGTTGTTGCGGCGCAAGAAGGGATGCACATAGCTGATTCCGCTCTTGCCCGTGGTGGAGTAGCGCACATGCCCCATGTACAGTTCACCGGCGTACGGAATATACCGCTCTGCATACGAAGCGTTGCCGAGCAGGGTAGGCTCGTATTCGCCAATCTGTTTCTGCACGGCGGAAAAAATCTCCGTGATAGCCCCGCTGCCGAGACCTCGCTCGCGAAAAATATATTCTTCGCCCGCTTCCGCCTGCAGTTTGATACAAGCAAGTCCTGCGCCCTCTTGGCCTCGGTTGTGCTGCTTTTCCATCAGCAAGTACAACTTGTTGAGCCCGTACTGCCACGTTCCATACTTCTCTTGATAGTACGAAAGAGGCTTCATCAAGCGAATCAGGGCAACGCCACACTCGTGTTTCAGTGGTTCCATATATGGTTGTGATTTTTATCGGAATATCGTTTCGGTGCGATTCGGGCCTACCGACACGATGCTTACCCGCACGCCCGTGTATTGCTCGATGAAGGCGATATAGTCTTTTAGAGTTTGGGGCAGACTGTCGTAGGTGGTGCATTTCGACGCATCCGTTTTCCAGCCTTCGAACTCTTTGTAGATAGGCTCGATGTTCGTGTCGTTGGCCTCGTAGGGGAAATAGTTGATTTCCGCTCCGTTCAGCTTGTAGCCCACGCATACCCGAATGGTGTCGAACTCGTTCAGCACATCGGCTTTCATCATCAAAAGTTCGGTGGTGCCGTTCATCATGCAGGTGTAGCGCAGCGCCACCAAGTCGAGCCAACCGCAACGGCGGGGACGGCCCGTGGTGGCTCCGTACTCATGCCCGATACGGCGAAGGGTTTCGCCGGTCTCGTCAAAGAGTTCCGTCGGGAATGGTCCGGCACCCACTCGGGTGCAGTAGGCTTTGAAGATGCCGTACACCTTGCCTATATGCTGCGGAGCGACACCGAGACCCGTGCAGGCACCGGCGCAGAGCGTGTTCGAAGAGGTGACAAAGGGATAGGTGCCGAAGTCGATATCGAGCAGCGAGCCTTGTGCACCTTCCGCCAAGATGGGCGTGTCGTGCCGGAGAAGGTTGTTCACCATGATTTCGTTATCCACAATCGGGAAGCGACGCAGCTCGTCGATGGCAGCGAGCCAAGCCTCATCCGACGGCAGCTCGATTCCACCGAGCAACTCACGATGGGCAGCGGTCAAGGCGTGGTACTTGTCCAAAAAGTCCGGCCGCAAGATGTCGCCGACACGAAGTCCGTTGCGAGCGATCTTGTCGGTGTAGGCAGGGCCGATACCCTTGCCCGTGGTGCCCACTTTTTGCGCGCCCTTCTTGTTCTCTTGGGCGGCATCGAGCAGGCGGTGGGTAGGCAGAATCAGGTTGGCACGCTTGGCAATGGCAAGCCGCTCGCCCACATTTACGCCCATAGCCTCGATGGCGTGAATCTCTTCCATCAGGATGATGGGGTCAATCACTACGCCGTTTCCGATGATATTTCGGGTGCCTTCGCGGAAGATGCCCGACGGCACGGTATGGAGCACAAAACTCTTGTCGGCAAAATAGATGGAGTGGCCTGCGTTCGGGCCTCCTTGGAATCGGGCTACTGCGGGGTACTGAGCGGCCAAGACATCAACGATTTTGCCTTTGCCCTCATCGCCCCATTGCATTCCTAAAACGACATCAACTGTTTGCATATTGGTATTTTTTTGATTGGTTTTCGGGGATTATTTGGTTTCGTGGTCGAACACGCGGTGAAAAATGTAATCCACACGCTTCATATAGTAATCGAGCGTGAAGCATTGGTCGATCTCTTCGGGCGTCAGGTGCTCGGTGATGGCGGGCGTGGCTTTGAGGTTGTCCTGCATTTCGCCGCCCTCCATCAGGGTGCGCATGGCCACGGGCTGTACCAAGTCGTAGGCCTGCTCGCGTACAAAACCTTTCTCGATCAGCGCATTCATCACGCGTTGAGCGAATATCGCGCCGTGGGTAAGACCGATGTTACGAAGCATGTTTTCGGGATAGACGACAAGGTTGTCCAACACGCCCTCGAAGCGGCTGAGCATATAGTCGAGCAGCATAGTGGCGTCGGGCAAGACGATTCGTTCGGTGGAGGAATGGGAAATGTCCCGCTCGTGCCACAGCGCAATGTTCTCCGAGGCTGTACACATATAGCCGCGCATGACACGAGCGCAGCCGCAGATGTTCTCCGATGAGATGGGATTGCGTTTGTGCGGCATAGCCGAAGAACCCTTCTGCCCTTTGCGGAATGCCTCTTCCACCTCGTGCACCTCTTGGCGCTGCATGTTGCGCACCTCGAGTGCCATTTGCTCCAATGTGCCGGCAATAACAGCGAGTGTGGCGATATAGAAGGCGTGGCGGTCGCGTCCCAACACCTGCGTGGCAATGGCTGCCGATTCGATACCGAGGTGCTCACACACATAGGTTTGTATTTCGGGCGGGATGTTGGCGTAGTTGCCTACCGCTCCTGACAACTTGCCTGCTTCGACTCCGCGTGCCGCCATCTCGAAACGCTCAATGTTGCGCTGCATCTCTTCGTACCAAAGCGCCCACTTCAGTCCGAAACTCGTTACATCGGCATGCATGCCGTGGGTGCGACCGATGACGGGCGTATATTGGAACTCGTAAGCACGGCGGCGCAATACGCGGGCGAAGGATTGCAGGTCCTCGCGGAGAATGGTATTGGCTTGCTTAAGCAGGTAGCCGTTGGCGGTGTCGACCACATCGGTGGAGGTAAGGCCGTAATGTACCCACTTGCGCTCTTCGCCGAGGGACTCACTGACCGCACGCGTGAATGCTACGACATCGTGACGGGTGATTTCCTCGATTTCGTGGATTCGATTGACATCGAAACGGGCGTTTTGGCGCAGCAAAGCAACATCTTCCCTTGGTACTACTCCGAGAGTGGACCACGCCTCGGCGGCAAGAATCTCTACCTCAAGGTAGGCGTTGAACTTGTTTTCTTCTGTCCAGATTTTGCGCATCTGTGGGCGGGAATAACGGTCTATCATAGGTTGTTCGTGTATTTTTGATAGGGTTGGGTGTATTTGGGGCGTGTTTTTGATTGTGCTTCGAGAGGAAGCGGAATGATTGTCTGGTGAGTGGGAGTTATTGACGGGGGAGGATGTGTACCTGTATCTCGGCGAGGGCGTCTGCGGAGCGTTGGAGGGCTTCCTCAACGGTGCTGCCTGTGGCAAGGACAACGCCGTAGCGACGGTGTCCCGTAACCTCCGGTTTCCCGAACAAGCGTATTTCTACTTTCGGGAGTGCTAGGGCATGTTCGATTCCGGAGAAGGTAACACGGTTGGTGTCGCCCTCGATGACAATCGCCCGTGAGGCAGCGGGGCCGAAGAAGCGTACTTCGGGAATGGGTAATCCTAGTATCGCCCGTGCGTGGAGTGCAAACTCCGACAGGTCTTGGCTAATCATAGTAACCATTCCTGTATCGTGCGGGCGAGGACTCACTTCGGAGAACAGTACCTCGTCGCCTACGACGAACATCTCGACACCGAAGATACCGTATCCGCCGAGTGCATCGGTCACTTGTCGGGCGATATGTTGTGCCTTCCCTAGTGCGGTTTCACTCATTGCCTGCGGTTGCCACGACTCACGGTAGTCTCCATTGACTTGGTGGTGACCGATGGGTCGCAGGAAGAGTGTACCGTTGGCGTGGCGTACGGTAAGCAGTGTGATTTCGTAGTCGAACGGCACAAAGCCCTCGACGATGATACGACCTGCTCCTGCACGACCTCCCTCTTGGCTGACCGTCCATGCTCGTTCGATGTCAGTGGCGTGGCGTATAGTGGATTGTCCGTGTCCCGAGGAGGACATAATGGGCTTCACCAAACAGGGCAGGCCGATTTGCTCGACAGCGGCGAGGTACTCCTCGTGCGTGTCGGCAAAGGCATAGCGCGCGGTGGGCAGGCCTAACTGCTCGGCGGCAAGGCGGCGTATCGCCTCACGATTCATGGTAAGGAACGCGGCGTGGGCGGTAGGGATGACTCGATAGCCCTCTTGCTCCAACTCCACAAGGGTGGGAGTGGCTATCGCCTCTACCTCCGGAATAATGAGCGAGGGGCGTTCCTGCTCCACCACCTGACGGAGCGCGGCGCCGTCCAACATATTGAAAACATGGCTGCGGTGCGCCACCTGCATGGCGGGCGCATTCGCATACTTGTCGCAAGCAATGACTTCAACGCCGAAGCGTTGCAGCTCGATAGCAATCTCTTTGCCGAGTTCGCCCGAGCCGAGCAGTAGCGCACGAGTGGCGGTGTCTGTGAGGGGAGTTCCGAGGGTCATCTTAATTA
>CAVFIY010000151.1:0-5438 GCA_963622435.1 Bacteroides uniformis
CAACAGGGTAACATCAGGGTAAGAACAGGGAGATTCACTTTCGTGGACGGACGCTAACGCGTATTACCATGAATTAGTCATAAAGACAAAGTTTTCCGTTAATGCCCGTTAATATCCCGTTAATTCCATCGTCTTATTACCACGAATTAGTCATAAAGACAAAGTTCTCCGTTAATGCCCGTTAATATCCCATTAATTCCATCTCCATATTACTACGAATTAGTCATAAGGACATATAGGGGCGTTTTTATAGACAAATATTACCATTATTGTCCAAATATAATTCCAATATATTTGTGTCTTTATTTGAATAATTTTTCGTGTATTTGGAGGACTTTTTTGTTTCTCTTTTTGTGGTCAATTCATGTCCATACGGCGCAGCCGTCCGTTTCAAAAACACATTATTGGGGTCTACGAAACTCGGCGAGGGTGATGGCGGTGGCGATGGAGACATTGAGGCTCTCGGAGGTCGGCACGCCTGCGGGGAAAGACGGAACGAACAGAGGATGTGTGATATACGGGCGCACGGCGGCGGAAATGCCGTTCCCCTCGTTGCCCATAATGATAATGCCCCGCTCGCGGTCTGCTATTGCCCCCGCCTCATAGAGGTTTCGCCCGTCGAGCAAGGTGCCGTATATGGGAAGGTTTTGCGCTTGTGCGGTCTGCAGAAACGCCTCTAAATCAGTGTATTCCACCTCTACGCGTGCCAATGCGCCCATGGTCGCCTGCACCACTTTCGGCGCAAAACAGTCCGCTGTGTCGAGGGAACAGACCACCCGCCGCACGCCGAACCAATCGCAGGTGCGGATAATCGTGCCGAGGTTGCCCGGGTCTTGTATGCCGTCTAGGCACAGCACCAATCCCTCCGCCGTGGTTGTCTTTGGCGCAACGGGTTTGCGGAACACGCCGATGACTCCTTGCGGGGTGCGCATCGAGGAGAGTTGCTCTATCTCTGTATTGGTAGCGTTCTGCGTATCAATGAGATAGACCAACTCGAAGCGTTTCGCCAACTCCTCCACGCACTTATGCCCTTCTGCCAAAAACAGCCCCTCCTCGTCGCGGAATTTCTTCTGTTGCAGACTGCGCAGGCGTTTGAGCAACGCCTTGGAGATGTGGTCGATGGGGTTGGTCGGTGTCATATATATAAGGAGTGTGTTCTTATGTCAAACTATTTTTATCCGTTGCGGAGTGTGCAGGCGTTGGGCGTAACAGAGAGCGTGGTCGGCAAGCCGAACCACAGGGGCAGGTTGCGCTCCACATGCCCCGCGGGGAAGTTGAACAGGACGGGGAAGTCGTACGCCGCCACCGCTTGGGCGATGGTCTCATAGACCGTGCCGCCCATCGAGGGGTCGTCCTCGCAGTCCGAGAACTGCCCCACCACAAGCCCCGCGATGTGTCCGAGTACGCCCGACAGACGCAGGTTCTGCATCATGCGGTCGATATGGTAATGCCGCTCTGCGATGTCCTCGATGAAGAGTATAAACGCCTCGTTTTCAGTCGCTTGCAGCACACTGTTTAGACTGTACGGTGTGCCTTGCAGCCCGTAGAGTACGCTCAAGTTGCCGCCTATCAGTCGCCCCTCGGCACGCCCCGTTCGGTTGAGCGGGTGGAGGAGAACGGTGTAGTCCGTCGCCTCTCTCCGCAGCGCACGGCGGAACTGCTGCAGCGGCTCGGCGTCATCCGGCAGGGTGGCGATATGTTTGCACATCAGCCCGTGCAGCGATGCTTGCCCTGCGAGTGCCGACAGTTGGTGCAGACAAGTGATGTCCGAGAAGCCGATAATGGGTTTGCGGATAGGCGCAATGCGGTCGATGATGCGTTGCAGCCCGTACCCCCCTCGTGCGCAGAGTATCAAGTCAATGGCGGGGTCGGCAAGTGCCTGATTCAGGTCTTCGGCGCGTTCGCTATCGCTCGCGGCGAAGCGTCCGTACCGCCCCCGTGCGTGCGGTGCGACCTGCACGGCGTACCCCCACGACTGCAGCCGTGCGACAGCGTCGTCGATGTACTGCGCGTCTATCGCTCCCGACGGCGACACAATAGCGATGGTGTTTGGTGTCTGCATCGTTTATGAGTAGAGTTTGCCTACGATCCAATTGACGAGGCGCTTGGGCAGCAGCCAATCGAGTACGGCAAACAGACGATACAGTGCGCCGCCGATGTACTGCGGACGGGGGCTGCGGGCAGTGGCAATGCGGTAAAAGTCTTGCGCCATTTGCTCCGGCGTCATCCCACTGCGCTCGTCTTTCTCCATGGCGGAAACGGCTTTGCGGGCGTGCGTATAGACCTGTTCGCCCTGCTCGCTCTTGCGGCGAGCGTCGGTGAATCCTGTCCGCACATCGCCCGGCATCAGTACGCTGACCCGTATTCCGAACGGGCGCACCTCGTTCTGCAGCGCGAGTGCCAGGGCGTTGAGTGCAGCCTTGCTCGCCGAGTAAAAACTCTGGTAGGGGATGCTCAAGAATGCCGCTACGCTGCTCGTGAAGATAATCCGCCCTTGCTGTTGGCGGCGTAACTGCGGCAGCACCGCTTTGACCGTGTTCAGTGCGCCGAAGAAATTGACATCGAACTGGCGTTTCGCCTCCGCGGTGTCGGTGAACTCTATCGCACCCGAGATGCCGAAACCCGCATTGACGATGACCACATCCAGGTGGTCGGTCTGTTGCAACACCGCCTCAACGGCAGCCTGCACGCTCTCTTCGAGGGTTACATCGCAGTCAATGTGCGTGATATGCGGGGCGTCTTTCCCGCTGCGGCTCAGTTCAAAGACCTGCCAACCGCGCTCGGCAAACAGCACGCAGGTGGCGCGTCCGATGCCCGATGACCCGCCGGTCAGTAGCAGTGTTCTCATCTCAATATGGGAGTAATAATGTTAATAAACGACAGTTGTGCGTGGCGTGAGGGTGGTAACGAGTGGGTTACGAGTTCCTAACGAGTTGGTAACGAATTTCGAGGGAGAGATATAGGACTGTTATAGGTTCTTCTCCTTAATAAATAGCACTTTCGGGCTGTTCTACAGCACCATTACCAGCGTGCCTGCGAGCAGGAGGATGCAGCCGATAACGGTCTTCCATGTGCAGGCTTCGCCTAGGAACAGCACGGCGAAGACCAGCGTCAGCACCAGGCTGCACTTGTCTATCGGCACCACTTTGCTCACATCGCCGACTTTGATGGCGTAGAAATAGCACAGCCACGACGCGCCCGTCGCCAATCCGGACAGGATGAGGAACAGCCAACTGCGGGGCGAGATATGGTGTATCGCCTCGGCGAGGCTCTCGGCGGGGTGTCCGTAATGGTAGGTGACAAACACCACCACCCACGCCATGAGCAGCACGACGATAGTGCGGATAGCCGTTGCCAGATTGCTGTTCACGCCGTCGATACCTATCTTCGCCAGTATCGCCGTGGCGGCGGCAAACACCGCCGATAGGACGGCAAATAGAATACCTTTCATTGGATGTTAGATGTTAGAGCGCTTCGCTGTTAGACCGCTCACTGCGTTCGCTGTTAGACCGTCCTTCGGACTGTTAGACCGCTTCGCTGTTGGAAGTTAGACCGTCCCTGCGGGACTGTTAGACCGCTTCGCTGTTGGAGGTTGGAAGTTAGATTTCTATGTAGGAAACGCTGCGCTGTTAGCAGTTTACTATCTAACAGCGCAGCATTTCATCTCTTAATCGTCCGCCCGCTCTGTGTTCTAACAGCCCGCAGGGCGTTCTAACAGTGTAAGCGTTCTAACCTCTAACAGCCGCAGGCGTTCCAACTTCTAACAGTTCCGCAGGAACGGTCTAACAGCGCAAGCGGTCTAACAGCCCGCAGGGCGTTCTATTAAAGCACATTCAACTCTTTGAGTACGCTGGTGGTCTTGCGCACTGCAGCCTCGCTCTCGTGGAGTTTAGCGGTCTCTGTCTCGTTGAGTTTAACCTCAAGCACTTTCTCGATACCGTTCTTGCCGATGATACAAGGTACACCAATCGTGATGTCCTTCATACCGTACTCGTCTTCCAGCGCAGCCGAGCAAGGAATCATCTTCTTCTGGTCTTTGATGATCGACTCTACGACGCTGGCAGCAGCCGCACCCGGAGCCATCCATGCGCTTGTGCCGAGCAGACCGGTCAGCGTAGCACCGCCTACCATGGTCGATTTAACCACCTGCTCAATCTCTTCTGCGGAGAGGAAGTCGCAAACGGGCATACCTTTGTATTTCGCGTACGAAACGAGCGGAATCATCGTCGTGTCGCCGTGGCCGCCGATTACGAAGCCCTCTACATCGTTCGCATTGCAGTGGAGAGCCTGGCTCAAGAAATACTTGAAGCGTGCGCTATCCAATGCACCGCCCATACCGATGACGCGGTTGCGGGGCAAACCGAGTGCGTGCAAGGTGAGGAATGCCATGGTGTCCATCGGGTTGGAAACCACGATGAGGATAGCATTGGGCGAGTAGGTAAGGATCTGATTAACAACAGATTTCACGATACCTGCATTGACGCCAATCAACTCCTCACGGGTCATGCCCGGCTTACGGGGCAGACCGCTCGTGATGACTACTACATCCGAGTTGGCAGTCTTGCTATAGTCGTTGGTAACACCCTCAACTACGGTATCGAAGCCCATGAGTTGAGCGGTTTGCATAATATCCATTGCCTTGCCTTCTGCAAAGCCCTCTTTGATGTCTATCAGACATACTTCGTTAGCCACCTCGTTGACAGCCAACACATTAGCACATGTAGCACCTACATTACCGGCACCTACAACGGTTACTTTTGACATAGTTTTGTTTCTTTATTTGAGTTATACTTATTTGCGCTTCGCGGATTGCGGCGTATGCCTTAATGTATAGTTGCATACACAGCATATAGGTTGTGTACACTACACTGTTCCGTACACCGCAGCGGCTTGTTGCATACACTTTGTGTATAGTTGTAACTAGTCGTTCGCATACACTCTGCCGCAATTCGTAGTGCAAAAGTACTGCTTTTTTTGTATGCCTGCAAATAATTCTCTATTTTGCTATTTGCTTTGTGCAAATTTTGCCTTTATGCCCATAAGTGTAACTCCTCGTGTGAAACATCATATTTTGGTACTACCGTTGCGATAAATTTGATGATACAGACTGTGTAACCTTATAAAGCAGCACATCCGTCAGCCTGTAAAGTAGCACATCCGACAGCCTGGGGGCGTGGGTGTCCCCACCCGCGTTGGTTTGGAACAAACCATTTGACCATGCGTTACCCCAGATATCCGGAATCCCCAGAAATCCGGTAATCCAAACATCCGGCAGCCTGGGGGCGTGGGTGTCCCCACCCGCGGTGGTTTGGAACAAACCATTTGACCATACATTGCCCCAGATATCCAGAATCCCCGGAAATCCGGTAATCTAAACATCCGGCAGCCTGGGGGCGTGGGTGTCCCCACCCGCGGTGGTTTGGAACAAACCATTTGAC
>CAVFIY010000152.1:0-5371 GCA_963622435.1 Bacteroides uniformis
CTACGCCTCGGAGAAGGTGCTATACCGCTCGCCCGCAGCGAACACGCTCGTCATCGAATTGGGGCTGGCTATTCAGAAGGCAGAGCAGATGGGGACGGACGCTACGCCAGACTTGCTGCTACTCGAACTGACGACGCTCACTCCGCAGGCACATGCTGACCAGATAGAGTCGGCAGAGCAGGAGGACATTTACCTTTGGCTCAACCAGGACTTGGGCTTCCTTATGGAGCAATTGGACAAGCGCATCGGGCGAGAGAACTACGAGTTGCTGCTTGTGGGGCGACCCGTCTTAGGCACAAGCCGTGAGGCGATGGCGCAGGCGAACCTGCCTGTGCAGCCGTTCAATGTCGATCAAGCGGCTGCGCTGACAAGCACCTACCTAATGGCTATTTACGGGCATGAGCGGTGGGTGGACGGCGGCTTTGGGCAGTCTATCTTCCTCAACCGCACGCTGATTGAGCAGAAGCGGCTGTCGCTGGAGACCATTCAGCGGCAAGTGGCGAATTTCCTGATGGACTTCGAGGGCGTGCAGTGGGCGTACCCGCAGAGCGAAGCCCTACTCCACCCGCTCTACTTTGCGTCGCTGACGAAGCGTTCGGTGGGCGATGTGTTCTTCACACTGCAGCCCGGGTGGCAACTAATGCACAGCGAACAGCAGACTGCCGACGGCGTGATAGACCCGCAGCCACAATCGCCGTTGCTCTACTGGTCGGGCAGCCTACGCGCTATGCCGAACAGCAAACTCTCGGCGACAGACCTTATAGACCTGCTCCAACTCTGATAATGCAAACTATATAACTACACCAGATTATGATACTATACGAAGTAAAAGTACACTACCAGCGCCAGACCGGCGAGGACAATCCTAGAGGCGTAAAGGAGACCTACTTGGTAGAGGCTATTAACTGCGCCGATGCGGAGAACCGACTGATGGACGATATTCAGGCGTTCATCTTCGGCGACTCGGAAGTGCCGTCGTGCAAGAAAGTGCAGTACGCCGAGATATTCGAGAACCCGCAGGGTGAGTATTGGTACAAGGCACGCGTGGAGATGATTACCGTTGAGGACGACAAGGAGAAGCGCAAGGCGGTCAGTATGCTCATTCAGGCGTCGGCATTGGACGAAGCACTCAATGACCTGAAGAAGCGCACCGACAGTTACGACTGCGAGATTATCTCCATTGCCAAGTCGCCTATCATGGATTTCCTACATGCGACAAACGAAGTAAAGGCAGAGTAAGTGTCCGAGATTGCCGCACATATTGCCGCCGTCCGTGCCACGCTGCCGCCCGAAGTGCAGTTGGTCTGCGTGAGCAAGTACCACCCCGAGGCGTGTATCGAAGAGGCTTATGCCGCCGGGGAACGGGACTTCGGGGAGAGCCATGTGCAGGAGGTGGTGCGCAAGCAAGCCGCCCTGCCTAAGGATATCCGTTGGCACTTCATCGGGCATCTGCAGACCAATAAGGTGCGGGCGCTCGTGCCGTTTGTCTATCTCATCCAGAGCGTTGACAGTCTGCGACTGCTCGAGACGATTGAGCGGGAGGCGGCGCGTATCGGGCGCACCGTGTCGGTGCTGCTCGAAGTGCATGTTGCCCGCGAGGAGACCAAGAGCGGTTTTGCTCCCGCCGAGTTGGACGCACTGCTGCAGAGCGGGGTGCTGACTACCCTGCCGCATATTCGTGTGGAGGGGATAATGGGCATGGCGACGAACACCGATGACACGGAGGAGATACGACGCTGCTTCGATACGCTGCATACTATCTACGCCGCTCACCCTGAGTGGACGATACTGAGTATGGGCATGAGCGAAGACTATCCGCAGGCGGTGGCGGCGGGCAGCACGATGGTGCGGGTCGGGAGTGCGATATTTGGGGAGAGGAGTTAGACCGTCCTGCGGACTATTAGACCGCTGCGCTGTTGGATGTTAGACCGCTGCGCTGTTGGATGTTAGACCGTCCTACGGACTGTTAGACCGCTGCGCTGTTAGAAGTTAGAGGTTAGATATTAGACTGTTTATGAGACAAGGTTTCTTTTTTGATATGGACGGGGTGCTGTTCGACAGTATGCCCAATCATGCGGCGGCGTGGGAAGAGGTGATGACTGCCCACGGCTTGCCTTTCTCGGCGCAAGACTGCTACATCAACGAGGGGCGCACGGGGCAGGATGTGATCCAAGAGGCGATTCGCCTCTATGCCGACCGCACGCCGAGCGATGAGGAGATACGGGCTATCTACAAAGAGAAGTCCGACCTCTTTCAAGCCAAGGGCGGTGCCAAGCCGATGAAAGATGTGGATAAGGTGCTGCAGTTCCTGCACGCACGGGGCGCACAGATTTGGATTGTAACGGGGTCAGGGCAGCAGAGCCTCTTTGACCACTTGGACGAGGTATTCCCGCATATATTCAGCCGCGAGCGGATGATTACGGCATACGATGTGGTACATGGGAAGCCCGATGCAGAGCCGTATCGCAAGGCGTGGGAACGCAGCGGACTGCCGATTGAGGCGTGCTGCGTGGTGGAGAATGCGCCGCTCGGTGTGCGGGCGGGCAAGGCGGCGGGACTGTTCACTATCGCCGTCAATACGGGACCTCTCGACGACAGCGTGTTGGCAGCAGAGGGCGCAGACCTTATCTTCCCCGATATGGCGCACCTGCTCCGCTACCTGCAAGAGGAGGCGTGAGGCGTTTCTCCGACAGACTATAAGGCGAGAGCCATTTACGACTAGGACTTCTGCAGATGGTCTGCAGAAGTCCTAGTCGTTTATATTATAGTAACAGGATGTAGTGGGGAGGAATTCTATTTCACTTCCTGCCCTGTCAGCGTGTAGGTTCTGCCGTTGCGGAGGATGAGGACTTGACCGTCGATAAGTACCTTGCGCGGGGTGGTATCGGCGGAGGTGTTGTCTATCGCTGTCGGCGTGTCGGCGAATACCGCTGTGAGTGTCATTGCCTTATCCACCGTAATGGTACGCGGGTTGGATGTGTTGCCGTCGCTCCATTTGGTGAAATAGCGGCTGCCGTTTGGCACTGCCGTTACTTGGACTTGCTGCCCTACATTGCATTTAATTACATTTGCGCTCCCGCAGCCGTCTGTATTGAGCGTCAGCGTCACATAACTGCTTGCGTTGGACGCTGTAGCAGTGGGAGTTGAGGTAGAAGTCGAAGACAACGGGCATACAGCGCGGACGGTTGCACCGAAGTTACGCGACCACGGGACAATACCTCGTTGAACACCGTTTTTGACGCCAAAAAAGTACGCAGAATTCGACCACGAGTACCCCTCGTAGGCGTTCACCGAAGATAAATAATAGCCCGTGCTGTCGACATACAGGTGTCCGTTTTGAGTATAAAGACCTGTACCGGGGAGGAAGATGGAATTGCCATTTGTTTGACTTGTTACCAATGCTCCCCTAACGCCATTTTGCATAGCACTCTCCCAAGTACAGTTGGTATTCAATTCTTCAAATTCTACTTTTGTCGGCGTACGCCAATTGCCACCTAAATTCACATGCGCCGCATCGTCTTCCGATTCCAAAGTGGTCTTATTGTCCGTAAAGCCATTGTAACCCAAATCTGCTCTGCTGCAATACTTGGTGAGTGTTGTGGAACTACCCTTGGCATACTTGTAATTTACCCATGTGTAGGTTTCTTTGGGTTCGACTTCACCCCACGCATAGTAGTTACCGAACGCATCGGGTTGCTCGGCTCCTATATTGCACGACGCCCACTTAAGACCACTCGGAAGACCAAGGTCTATCCATTCATAGCCATTCTCCACTCCGATGTAGCCATTCTTGCTGCAATCGTCATAGACATTGTAGTTCTTTACTTCGTCTGCCCACGCTGACACACCTGCCAACAGAGCCACACACAATACTAGTGTTTTTGTTTTCATTCTTGTTTAATTTATTGGATTATTGTTTGTTATGCAGGAATATACCTGCTTTTATTTCCGATTATTTTGCTCGCCGTTGTTGCTCAAAAAGGGACGATTTTCCGTAGCAATGATTAGCCCCCTCCGATTGGATAATTTAGGCAGAAAAATGCACCCTATTGTTGTGTGTATCAAGAATTATGACTACCTTTGCCGCGTTTTTCGAAATTGCTGCTCAAAATCGTCCCTTTTCCCGCAGCAATCGTTTTTTGTAGCGAGTTGTGCGTGGGGAAGTTATACGAAAGGAAGAAGACGAAGTATATTCTTGGTCTTCTTCCTTTCTTTCTTGTTTGTTAGAGGGAGAGAGTGGCAATGCACAATGCTAAATGCACGATGCACAATGAGCATTGCCAGGGCAAACGGTTTGTTCTAAACCACCGCGGGTAAGGTGAAACGGAGGACAGGACTGTACGGGGAGAGGAGGGGACAAAGCGGCAGTGGCGTGCGGTCGCTACGCTCCCAAAGCAATGCTTTGCAAGCCACTGTCGAATGAAGGGCGACGCATAGCCCACCGGTTCTGACAAGTCGTGCGAGCGAAGACGACTGCGCCACCGGGCTGTCGGATGTGCCGGACGGTAGTTTATCGGTATGGTGAAGCTAGGGTTATGTTATACTTATGTATCGGTTATGTTATACTTATCTTATACTTATATTCTGCTTATCTTATAGAGATGGCGGCATTATGGTGGGGGATTTTTGAGGGGAGTTGCGGAGTACGGCAGGCACGGCGGGTGGGTGATATGCAATATACATAGTAGATAGTTGCATATTTTGCAGTATTATGCATACTGCTATACAAATCTTACGATTGAGCGTGTTTATTTTACTAAATGCGGATATTTAGGCGTCTAGCATTGCATAGTGGCATATATTTTGCAAGAATTACGGTATACAATGGTAAATGGCGTAGCATGGTCAACTGAGCCTGACGGCTCACCGCGGGTGGGGTGAAGCGGAGGACAGGTGTGCGCAGCACATTGAGTGTCCGAAGCGAATGAAGCCCAGTGGGCTTCATAAGAACTCCTTAGTCCACAACCCACACCCCCAAGCGGCGGACAATGCACAATGCTAAATGTTAAATGCTAAATGATGCACAGTATAGTCAAACGGTTTGTTCCAAACCGCCGCGGGTGGGGACACCCACGCCCCCAGGCGGCGGGAAACAACGGAGGTACGATAAATATATTTAGCAAAGACACGCAAAGCAAGAATACGCAAGAGCAAAGATACGCGAGAGCGAAGAGGAGCAAGAATACGCGAAGCGAGAATACGCAAAGCGAAAATACGCGAAGCGAGAATACGCGGAGCGAGAATACGCGGAGCGGAGTGGAGCGAATAACACATAGTGAAAAAGATATGAAAAAGGTTGTATTTTTGGCGGCGATTGCCGCAGCACTGATTGGGTGCAAGACCAACTCGCCCGAAGAAGAGGGCGGTAGCA
>CAVFIY010000153.1:0-5360 GCA_963622435.1 Bacteroides uniformis
ACCGTTTGACAATGCTCTGCCCAATTGTGCATTATGCATTTAGCATTGTGCATTGCTCATATTCCCATTGTGCATTATAACAAAGCAGACAGACTTGCCGAGTTCGGCAAGTCTGTCTGCTTTGTTTATGTCTTTTCCCCTTATTTCTTGTAGTGGGCGATGAATTTGTGTGTCCCGTCCTCGTCTTCCTCGATAGCGGTGATAACGAGTTCTTTCTTCTTCAGCGTATTGATGATGGCAGTTACGGTTTCTCCGTCTTCGGTGAGGAGCAAATGCTTCTCTCCGTTGACCGTTTCGATGGAATAGGTGTAATAGGTGCGATCCGACCCCTCCTCTGTGTGTTCCATCATATAGCAGGTCTCTTTGTCTTCGAAGACGAAAGTGTTTACGATATCACCGATAGTAGCCGTTTTAGTTACTTTCCCGTCATTGTAATAGGTGGCAGTGTGATTGTCTAAATCCACCTTTGCGATGAGCGCATCGTCCAGATACACATCCGTTGTGCTGAGCGTCCAAGTCCCGAGAATGAGTTCTTCGGGTTCTTTCTCCGAGCAGGAGGTGAAGCCTACGCCGAATGTGAGTGCTACCGCGAGGCTCAAGAGAGCCGTGCGAATACAAGTCGTTTGTTTCATTGTAAAAAAGAATTTTGTTTGTTAGTATTGTGAATAGTGTTTTGTGTGCTTTGGAATATCATTCCTTGCGGTGCGGATGAACTTGCCTTTGGCAATAATGGCGGCAAAGGTACTCTATATTTACCGAATAGACAAGTATTTGGTTAATAAAATAGCATTTTGCCTGCTTTTTCGGTAGAAATATAGAAAAATCCCCGCTATGCGTGGTGCATAGCGGGGATTTGGATTGATTAACCTATGTGTTCGTTTACTTCATCTTCTCTCCGAGGACGCTGTACTTTGCGCCGTCGCGGAGGATGACGATTTGCCCGTTCTCGATACGCTTGACGGTGTTGCTCTCGGTGGCAGTGGTTT
The DNA here is from genome assembly GCA_963622435.1 of Bacteroides uniformis. Taxonomy (GTDB): domain Bacteria; phylum Bacteroidota; class Bacteroidia; order Bacteroidales; family Paludibacteraceae; genus Colicola. The sequence goes on from CAVFIY010000153.1 coordinate 987, forward strand.
GGTCGATAGCGGTCGGACGCTTGCCCTCAACGGCTTTTGCGCCGAAGCCGCCACGCGCGTTGGAGGCACGCACGGTCTGCCCTTGGGCGAGTGTCGTCGGCAGTTCAGCCACGATGTCGAGTTCGTCCTCGCTCTCGATGAGGAAGAGCGTGTTGGCTGTCACATCCGCTTGGTCCCAAGTGATAGTGCCGTCGCCGTTCGCAGTGTAGTAGAGCTCGACTTGCTTGGTGTCCTCGTAGGGATTCCAGTCGCCGAAGAAGTTGCTGTAAGTGTAGGGTTCGGACTGCTCTGCGGTGAGTACGGTCTCGATGGGCCACGTTTGGTCTTTGCGGTAGAAGTTCACCACATTGCTTGCAGGGGTTACAATTAGCCCATCGGTGTCGGCGGTGTTGTGTTCGCCGAAGAGGGCGGGCTTGATGCCGTCGTTCATGGTCTCACGCGTCCAACGCTGAATCTTATTGCTGTCGGAGAGCGAGAACTCTCCCTTGGAGTAGTCGAGCGTGGTGTAGAGATAGACAGTCTTCGGGCTGTTGTTCCATGCACGCCCGAACGATACGGTGGGGCACTCGGACTGAATGGTGCAGCCGTGGAAAACATAGCCTTTGTCGCTTGCGTCGGCGTTGCTGGCGGCAATCACATCGCTACCGTTGCCCGCCGTGTTGCGCTTCTCGCAGTAGAGCAGTACCTCGTCGAAGAAGACACTGCCGTCGCCACAGATGAAGTCCACCGTGCCGTGAATCTCGCCGTCCTCGAAGTAGCGTACCGCACCAATCTTGTTGCTGTAGTAGGTGTCTTGGTACGAGAGCAGGCGCACATTCTTGCAAACGGTGTGGTTACCCTTGTCCCAGAGGGCTACGGCACGCCCGTTGTTGGCTTTGTAGTAGTCGAGGGCGTTCTGCAGGGTGAGGTCTTGGAGGTAGATGCAATTCCCCGTCAGATAGAGCGTGGCGGTGTTGTTGATAGACTCGGTGGAGGCATCCGGCGCATTGCGGATAATGGTCTTCTCCATCGATTGCCCGATAAGGCTGACGCTATCGACGGCAATCCGGGTGAGTACTTTCTCGCCGAGGTCATAGATGCCGTCGGGCAGGAAGATACGGTCGCCTTTCTTTGCTTGCATCAGGGTCAGGATGAGCGAAGCGGCATCGCCCGAGGAGAGGATATACATACCGCTCGCGTCGCGCTCCACCTCGTTCTCCACATTGTAGATAGCGATGTTGTGGATGTAGGCCTGATTAGCAAAAGTTAGCACGAGCGTGTCGGCAGTGCCGTTGTAGAAGAATGTGGTCTCCGCGCCGTCCGAATCGGCAAGGGGCGAGAAAGTCGTAACAGTGGCTTTGCCCTGCTTGGTCGTTACCGTAACAGCGTCCTCTTTGGAGTACGCGCAGTTGCCCACCTTGATGTACGCTTTGCCCGCAACGGCGAGTTCTATCGTGCCGTCTTTCTTTATCCACCAGCCGTGGTTGCTGTGGTATGCGCCGTTGGTGATGGTGATACACTCGTGGTCTTCGTCGTACCAAGTGTTCTTCGTCAGGTCGTAGGTGTAGTATTTGCCTATATACGCTTCCTCTATCTCCGTCACAAGGGCGTAGAGTTTCATGTCTTTCTCAACTACGCTGCCTTCGGCTACCTTGGTGCCGATGTTCGTCGTCCAACCGCGGAACGCATAGCCCTCCGCAATGGTCAGGTCTTTTTCTGTGTAGGCGGGTTTGAACGCCGTACCGTGGGCAACGGTCTCTTTGCCGAGCAGGTTGTCGTTCTGGTCGAAGTAGGTAATGGTGTGTGCTTCCTGATAGTCGCACACCTCCACCTTGATGTACGGGCAGTACTGACCGCAATAGACTATCAGCGAGTCGGCTGCCTCCGAATTGTAGGTCCAAGTAGCCGTGCCGCTGCCGTCTGACGGCTTGTAGCAGCCTACCGACTTGGTGTCGATAGTGCCGAGCAGGTTTTTGGTGGTGCCGGAGGTGACGGTGGCTTTCTTGTTCGCATACTGGCAACCGCCGAAGGTGATACGCACGGGGCCATCGGTCTTGAAGCCGAGTTGGTAATCTATCCAACCGTGCTGTGCGCCGTTGTAGGCACTGCCTGCGCCTTGTACGCCGTCGGGCAGTACAGGCGGATTCTGGGTGAGGTCTATCTCGAAGTCCTTGAAGGTGCGGGGCGTTACCTCTACATTGCCGTAGATGGTGAACTCGGTCATAAAGGCGTTCTTCACACTGCTGAGATTATACCAATGGAGAATCACATTCTCACGGTTGACATTCACCTCTACAAGCGTACCTGCTTGGGCGCAGAAAGTGCTGTAGAGCGTGTCCCACTTGGTGGCGTCGGGCGACTTGCAGAGCAAGCCCCACCCGCGGCTGCCACCGGTGGCGGCGTGTACATACGATACTTTCGTTACGCTCTTGAGGACAGAGGTTTCGATGTACGCTGTGGCACTTGCGGATGCTTTGGCAAAGCCCGGTGTAATCACCTCGGCGTTCTTGAATTTGTCGTGAGTGCCTGTGGGGTCAACCGCCACTTCGGAGAACGAGAGCGTGAGGCTCTGCTTGTCTGCGGTGGTAACGGTCTTGTCTGTTTTTTCGCCTGCGGCAGTAGCCTTAAAGGAGTCCCAGTCTTGGAAATCGGTGCTGTAGAGTTTCTTCTCTACCGTCTCTGCTTGCAGCGTAACGGCTGTGAGCAGAGCCAAACATAATGGGGTAAGTGCTTTCATTTTGTTTGTGTTGTTGTTTTCGTAGTGTTTGTATTTGTTTGTGTTTCTATAAGTTAGCAAATCTATTTGCGCCAATTGCGGGGGCGGATTCGGGTGCCGTCGGGAAGCGTGGGGCGCGTGAGGACTTGCACCCACTCAGGCCGGCCCTGCGAGCGGTCCTGCGAGCGGTACTCGTAGCTATTGGGGCAGGGTGCACCCTTGGTCAGCCCCGTATGCCAAGCGGTGGCATTGAGCACCGCAGGGTCCCACGTGGTGTAGGCCCAGACCGTCTCGCCCCACCAACGCCACGGGCGAGCGAGATGGACCGGCGTATGTCCGGGACGGGCTAACTCGTCGGAGGTGGCGAAACGGATGTGACAGCGGTAGAAAAGCATGCCGCGCGCTTGTGCAGGGGGCGCAGGTTCGCCATATTTACCCGGTTCCTCGTGAGTTCCTTCGGTGTCGCTTCGGGAAGCTGAGATATAGCAGCGGTCCCCCTCGTCGGTGCTGACGTTGGCTACGATAGTGGCTCGGTTGACTGCTAATTGCATTCCGCCGAATATAAAATCGACCCCGCCCTGCAATACGCCGCCATCGATATAGACCGAGGCGCCTTGGTCGCCATAGAGCACGTCCTGATGGCCCACGCAGCGACAGTTGCGCAAGGTGGCGTGGTGCGCCCCCGCGGTGAACGATATAGCGGCGGCACGCTCGATATAGCGCTTGTGTTGCACCTCGGTGGAGCCGACCTGCTTGGGGCGAGCGGGCATTTGGCGCTTGGGACGCTCTTTTTCGGTCCAATCGGCTCGCGCCTGACTGATATCGATGAGCGAGTCGGCGGCTTCGGCAGCCGATACATATTGATTGAAAGAGTTTTCGAAGATGATGCCCTCGGCGTAGAAATTGGGCGCTGTGACGAGCACAGAGGCATTCCAACAGCGTGTGCGCTTGCCGCCATAGTTGAAACGGTCGCCCATAGAACGGTATTGGTAGCCGTGCCCGTAGTACCATGTGATGCGGACGGCATTCGGGTCGATGTGAACACCGGCATCGCGAAGGGAGATAGAGGGGTGTTTTGCGGAGTTGATAAGGCGTAGGTTCGGGAAATCGATGGTAAGCTCCTCGGAATAATCACCCGGATCGATGTAAATGGTGGTCGCCTCACCGCTACGCTGATACGCCACCCGAGCCGAGTCGACGGCGGGGGCTATCTTGTCCGTGGAACGGACATGGAGCGTGAGCAAGAGAATGTAAAACAGGGTGTGCATGCTTTCCCGATGGTAGTAGATACGATTAGTAAGGCGTTGAGCGAATAAATTTGGTGCAAAGTTACATATTTTTCGTTCCAAATTTGGCGCAAAGTTACATTTTTTCTTGTTATTGCGCAAATCGGAATCGTTTTTTTGTCGGCTTTGCCTATTTGAGCGAACGGGGCTACTCCTTATATATAAGCATTTGGCAGCGGGCGCAATCGAACGAAAGCGAGAGAAGGGTGCCGTTGCGAAGGCGTAAATATCGGGGTTCCTTCGGGAGTGGTTCGGCACGACGGCAGTGACCCATCTCAAAAAGCAGGCAATAACGGCACGTCATGAGCGGGGTTTGACTGAGGTCCGGATGCTGATGAAACTCCGCGGAAAGATCCGGCGAGTTGAGTGCAGGCTCAGCGGAAAGGTTGGGGG
>CAVFIY010000154.1:0-5293 GCA_963622435.1 Bacteroides uniformis
TGCACATCTGCGAGCGGTGCGCGCGGGCAAGTTGCCTGCAGCCGTCGATATGCAAGAACCTGAATCAGGACTTTGCGCCGCTGCTCGACATTTATCAGACCGTCGATCGCCTGCCCTACATCCGCCACGCCTTTGTTGGTTCGGGCGTGCGCTACGACCTGATGAACGAAGAATACGCCCGCCAACTGATACTGCACCATGTGAGCGGGCGGCTGAAAGTGGCGCCGGAACATACCTCGCCCGATGTGCTGCGACTGATGCGCAAGCCGTCGTGGGAACACTATATGCAGTTCCGAGAACTGTTCCTGCGCATCAACGAGGAGGCGGGGCTGCACCAACAACTAATACCGTATTTTATCTCGTCGCACCCCGGCTGCACGAACAAAGATATGGCGAACCTTGCGGAATGGACAAAGCGTATGCACTACCACCCCGAACAGGTGCAGGACTTTACGCCCACGCCGATGACGCTCTCGACGACGATGTTCTACACGGGCATCAATCCGTACACGATGCAGCCCATCTATGTGGCACGCACGCCCGAAGAGAAGAAACAGCAGAATCGGTATTTCTTCTGGTGGAAAGGTGATGAACCGCAACACGCTGCCCCGCACCCTCAAGCGTCGAGAGGCGAACAGGCGCACGGAGCAAATCGAAGGCAGCAGACGGCGGGCAGCAGGTCGCACACGGAACAAAGCCCCTTTCGGCGGGAGGAAAAACAAAGAAAGCAACTACACAGATGAGAAAAAAACATGTAAAATACCATATTAACCCCGAGACGCTGGCGCTGGAACGAATCGAATACGGGTTGCGCTACTGGCTCAGGCGGTCGGGGTGGTACTTGCTGATCGGTATGTCGATAGGCGTGCTATTCTTCTTGCTGTACTTCTATTTCTTCCCCTCGCCGCGCGAGTCGCAACTGCAGCAGCAGAACAACAACCTGACGGCACAGATAGAGTTGCTCAATCAGCAAGTCGATCAGATGCAGGTCGTCATGACAGACCTCGGGCAGCGGGACGACAACATGTACCGCGTGCTGTTCGGGGCGGAGCCGATTCCGCAGAGCGTGCGGCTCGGGGCGACGCACAAACTCTCGTACTACGACTCCATTGCCCGCATGACCAATTCCCAGTTGGCGGCAGACCTGACACTCAAAATAGACCAACTGGAAAAGGAGATGTATGTGCAGGCGAAGTCGTACGACGAGATACTGGAGATGAGCAAGACGCAGGAGATGCGCATGGAGAACATCCCCGCCATTCAGCCCGTGCTGAACAAAGACTTGAAGCATGTGGCATCGGGTTACGGCGTGCGTATCGACCCCGTGTATCATGTGCGGCGATTCCACGCGGGCATGGACTTCTCTGCGCCTATCGGCACGGATGTATACGCCACGGGCAACGGGCAAGTCAGTTTCGTCGGGTGGAAACAAGGCTACGGCAACACGGTGGTGATAGACCACGGCTTCGGGTACACCACGGTATATGCGCACCTATACAAGGCGTTGGTGCGGCAAGGGCAGAAGGTGAAACGCAGCGACATCATTGCGCTGGTGGGCAGCACGGGCAAATCGACGGGGCCGCACTTGCACTACGAGGTGCGCATACAGGACAAGCCCGTTGACCCCCGTAACTACTACTTCTACGACCTGTCGCCCGAGCAGTACGACCAAATGATTCAACTGAGTAATAACTTCGGCAATATGCTCGATTAGAGCCTGAAAGAATATGAAGAAACTCCCAATTATCCTCCTCTGTGCCGTGGCGTTGGCGGCGTGCCAAAAGCCCATGCACACCACTTCGGTCGAGACCTCGTCTATCGCCATTGACAGCACACTCGACAGCCTGCAGGACACCGCCTACACGGCAGCCCTTGCGCCCAAGCGTGCTGCCCTCGAGCGGGAAATGAGTACCGTACTCGGCTATGCACCCGAACGGCTGTGGGTGAAAGCACCCGAATGTCCGATGCTGAACTGGGCGACCGATGCACTGCTCACCAAAGCCCGCCAACTATACCCCTCGCGGGTGGATATGGCAGTGGCGAACATCGGCGGCATGCGGTGCGAGTGGGAGGCGGGGAACATCACCCGCCAAGATGTGTTCGAACTGATGCCCTTCGACAACGAACTGGTGGTGCTGACCCTGCGGGGGGAGGACATTCTGGAACTCTGCCAGGTGTTTGCCGAAGACGGCGGACAGGGCGTGTCGGGGCTGCGTATGTCGGCGGAAGATAGGCAACTCATCGAGGCGACCATCGACGGCCGCCCCATTGACCCCGAGGCGTATTACACCGTCGCCACGAGCGATTACCTGACGGGCGGCACCGACCACATGACGCCGCTGACGCACTATGTGGAGATATGGAAATCAGACAGACTGATTCGGGACTTGTACATCGAGGCAGTACAAGAGCAAGACACCGTCATCGCTCGTGTGGACGGGCGGATGACGATTACAAGCACGGCGCAATAGGCGTCGTCACATCGTGGGGAGAGCGTCGCGACGATGGTAAGTGATTAGCCCCGAGATAGGGTCTTTGAGAATCTCCGCCGACTGCAACCCGTTGTCGTGCAGCACTTGCTCCAGCACGGGGCGGAAATAGTACGCTATCGACCCCACAAAGCCCACGGGCAGGGCGGCGAGGTCAGCGGTATGCGCCGTCTGCTCCGCTGCATAGTACTGCTGCACATTACGCACAATAAAAGAGGACAGATGGTTATATACCAGCGTATATATCCGTTTGTCCTCTATGTTTTCGGAGCAGAAAGGCGCGAACTGCGCCAGCCAGCGATTGGGCATAGGCTGCCGATAGACATGCTCGATGATGTCCGCCTGCGTGAGGTGGTACTGCGAGAGGAATTGCTGCTTGAGGTCGTCGCCGAGTTGGTTCTTCAGAAGGTCGCTGATAAGCCGCCGCCCCAGCACCGCCCCCGACCCCTCGTCGCCGAGGATAAATCCCAGCGCAGGCACATTCCACACAATGCGCTCCCCGTCGTAGAGGCAGGAGTTCGACCCCGTGCCAAGGATGCACGCCACGCCGCGCTCCGTCCCCAGCAGCCCCCGTGCAGCACCAAGCATGTCGGACTGCACCTCGGCTTCCGCCTTGCGGAACACCGTCTCCAACGCCTGTTTGGCGAGGGGCGATTTCTCCGGCGTACACCCCGCCCCGTAGAAGAACACGCGCGTGATAGTCCCCGCCCAGAGTTGCTTTGCCATCTGCGGCAGCAGTTGGCAGGAGAGGACGGACGCCATCTGCTCGGGCGTTTGGAAGAGCGGGTTCACGCCGTCGGTGTAGTACTCCGAGGTATGCCCGTTGGCAGCCATAAGGCACCAATGGGCTTTGGTAGAGCCGGAGTCGGCAATCAGTATCATGATGAAATACAGTTAATTAGCGAACGATTATCTTTTGCGTCTGCGCCCCTGAGACGAGGATATACAGCCCCGCAGGCAGGTTCTCTTTGGCGGCTGTCATCTCCACACCCGTGATAGAATAGACGCGTGTCGCCGAGTCGCGGAGGTCTATCCGCACCTGCTCGACGGCGGTACTGCTCTGCTTGCACTGCGCAGTCAGCACCGTGTTGTCAATCTCCCAATAGTTCGCCGCGTCGCTGCTCTCGGCGGTGTGGCGGAAAGCATAGCGGAAGCCCTTTTGGCAATAGGCAGCAGGGATATTCACCGTGCAGTTGATATACCCCTTCACTTTCCAAGTCGGTATTTCGAGGCGCAGCCATACCGTAGTATCAAGAGCAGACGCACCGTCGTAAGTCGTTGTAATCCAGAGCGTTTCGTAATCCGCATACTTGCCGTTGGTGTTGTCATAGTAGAGGTTGTGGCGGAAAGTGATAACGGCACTCTCTTTCCCCGAGAGGTCGAAAGCGGGCGAGATAAGCCAAGTGTCCTGCGGCGCAGTACGATCTTTGCCGTTCACAACCGCACCATAAGTGGCATGACTGTACCAATCCGCATCGCCCGATACGGTATTCACCGTCCATTTGCCCAAGCCTTTCTTGAAATCCGTCGTGTCTGCCACATCCGTGCAGTCTTCAGGGTCGGGTGTGGGGTCAGGCGTAGGGTCGGGTGTCTCGTCGCAGAGTGCCAACCCGACGATGTACGGGTCGTGGTCGGAGTACTTGTAACCATCGCCCCACGCCGAGGAAGTGTTGACATGGAACACCCCCGCGCCCGTAACTTGCGTCGCCATGGTGCTGTTGGCAAAAGCGTGGTCGATGAGTTGCTTATTCGACTGATATATATAGGAATAGGCGGAAGCGTTGTAGCGCAACAGTTGCTCCTCGTAGCCATTGTTAAGGATGTACACCAGCGGGGCTTCCGTGATAGTGCAGTTCATGTCGCCCAGCACCAGGATGTCGGGGTCGATAGTGATGTTCGCCAGCCCCCGAATAAGTTCATTCGCATTGGTCTGCCGCATCGAAGAGCCGTCATCGTCGCCCGACGCTTTGGACTTGAAGTGGTTCATCGAGAGTACGAACGCCTCGTTCGTACTCCGTTCGGTGAACGCCTGCCAGCGCATCGTGTTGTGGTAGTAACTACGGGAGGTCGTGGCGTGATTGGTGCCGAGCGGGGACACCTTATCGGTGCGATAGATGAAGCCCGACTTAATCTGTTCAGAATTGTTCTGCTTCGTGCAATCGTCTGATATATAGGCGTATATCTTCTCACCTGCCGCAGCGTTGAGCGCATTAGTCAGGTAAGCAAGAACAGTGTCGCCCGCATTCTCCAACTCGTTGAAAGCAAAGATGTCGGCGTCGATGTAACGGAGCGACTGCACCATCGTATGGGTGCGTTCCTCCAGCCCCGCAACCGTCGAGTACTTGCAACGGTTGTTCGTCAAGTCCACTACGAAATAGTTGTAGGCGTTCTGCCCGCAGACCACGAGGCGGGCATTCCCCACACTCGGTTTGGTAGCAGGCCAATCCTGCGTCTCCGCGAGGAGTGTCCCTGCGCAGAACCAACTGATTATCAGCGCATATACCGCTGCGCTCACTCGCATAAAAGCATTCCGTTTCAAATGTGCCAAAGCGTTTCGTTTCATTCGTACAAGAGTGTTTCGTTTCTTATCCATTCTGTCGAACCATTTCTATTTCACCGGCAAAGGTAACACAATTTTTGCACATACACAAGTGCTATGTCCCGCATACTCAAAAAGGATGTCCTTACGAGCAATTATCAAACAAGAGAAAGACTATGCACATTTACAATTTTACACACTTGCACATCTACACATTGGCTTTACCTCTTCCCTGTTCTTACCCTGATGTTACCCTGTTCTTACC
>CAVFIY010000155.1:0-5208 GCA_963622435.1 Bacteroides uniformis
ATTAGTGTGTTCTTGCTTATCGGCTTTCGCTGCGGCGCAGAAAACGCCGTGTGATTCGGCAACGGGTGCAGTATCCGGTCGGGTGGGGTACATCTGCCTATCGCCTTTGGACACTGCGGCTTTGCCTACATTGGAGAATACTAATAGCAATATGTCGTTGCTCGAAAATCTTTTGGAGGGCAATGTCGTATGGAGCGTGTTGAGCCGAACGCTGAAACGCCACCACTATTCAGACCACTGCACCCAAGAGATTCAGCAGGCGTTGGGTAAGGTCCTGCGCGGAAAGACGTTGCAGCTGCCGTGCCGATATCGAACCGTGCAGTCCAATGGAGATACGTTGTGGGTGTCCGGAAAGGTTATCTTGCCCTACAACAGAGCGCTCAAGGGAATCGTGTTGGCGAGCCATTTCACCATCGGCAGCAATAGCGAGGCGCCGAGCGAGAGCTGTCCATACGAGAGCATATTTGCCACCAAGGGCTATGCCGTGGTAATGGCGGATTATGTCGGATTTGGTATATCGGTTGAGCGAACCCATCCTTATCTTGTTTGGCAGAGCGCGGCCAAGACCATGACCGACTTTGCCGAAGCACTCCCAAACCTACTCGCCTATTATGGCTATTCTTTCCCTCGCGAAATCATTAGTTACGGCTATTCCGAAGGCAGCCCTGTCGCCTTGGGCGTGGCGCAGCTGGTGGAGCAGACGATGCCCGATTGGACACTTCGTGCGGTCTATGCCGGAGCAGGGCCGTACGATGTGCCTGCCACCTACGACTATTGCGTCGGCCAAGACTCGACGGGCATCCCGTGTGCCATTCCGATGCTCGTGATGGGCACAAGTGTAGGCTACGACCTGAATCTGCGCAAAGAGGATTTTTTCAGCGAGCCGCTTGTCAGTCACTACGAGGAATGGGTGGAGTCCAAGCAATATACTGTCAATCAAATAGATGCACTGCTGCAGAGCAACCGCTTGAGCCGTGTGATGACGACAGCGGGACGCGACAAGACGCAGCCGGAGACGGCTCGGTTCTACGCTGCGTTGCAACGGAGCAGCCTGCTTGGCTATGTGCCGCAATGCCGCATGTACCTCTTTCATAGCACGGAGGACAATATGGTGCCATTCGTCAATAGCGAGCATCTGCGCGCTTCTATCCCAGACACCTCTCGTGTAGCGTTCGATTTCGCTCCGTACGGCACGCATGCGGCGGCGTGTATCCTGTTCTTGGAGCGCGTCTATAAGGCCATTGAGTAGCTTCTGCGGGTGGAATGCGTTTGTTTTGTCAAGTCCGATCGACAGTGAGAGATTTATTTTTGTCGTTTGCTTGTAAGAGTAGAAAAAAAACTGTAACTTTGCAGCGTTGGAAATAGGCTTGCAGAGCTTGTTTTACTAACAAAAAGCAACAACCGATAAAAAGAAATCGATCATAGAATGAAAAAAGAAATTCAGTTTTCACTTGTCTATCGCGACATGTGGCAGAGTAGCGGAAAATATGTTCCCCGCAAAGACCAACTCGCTAAAATTGCCCCTGTTATCATCGACATGGGCTGCTTCGACCGTGTAGAGACCAACGGTGGTGCCATGGAGCAGGTCAATCTGCTGTACGGCGAAAACCCGAACCAAGCCGTACGCACCTTTACCAAGCCCTTTAACGAAGCGGGTATCAAGACCCACATGCTCGACCGCGGTCTGAACGGGCTGCGTATGAACCCCGTGCCTGCCGATGTACGCCAACTGATGTACAAGGTGAAGCACGCACAGGGCGTGGACATCACGCGTATCTTCTGCGGTCTGAACGACCCGCGCAATATCATCCCCTCTATCCGTTGGGCGAAAGAGGCAGGCATGACAGCGCAGGCTACCATGTGTATCACCTATTCCCAAGTGCATACGGCAGAGTACTACATCAATCTCGCCGAAGAACTGATTGCGGGCGGCGCACAGGAAATCTGCCTGAAAGATATGGCGGGTATCGGGCGACCGGTAATGCTCGGCACTATCGTGGCGGCTATCAAAGAGAAGCACCCCGACATTGTGTTGCAATACCACGGGCATAGCGGCCCCGGCTTTGCCGTAGCGTCGATGCTCGAGGTAGCCAAGGCGGGTATCGATGTGTTGGATGTAGCCATGGAGCCGCTCAGTTGGGGTATGGTACACCCCGATGTCATCACCGTGCAAGCCATGTTGCGTGACGCAGGCTTCCTCGTTAAGGACATCAATATGAACGCCTACATGGAGGCACGCAGCCTGACGCAATCGTTTATCGATGATTTCTTGGGCTACTGGATAGACCCGCGCAACTCCAAGATGACCTCGCTGCTCGTAGGCTGCGGCCTGCCCGGCGGCATGATGGGCTCGCTGATGGCCGATCTCAAAGGCATGCACGCCGCTATCAACGCCAACCTCACCAAGCGGGGCGAGAAGGCGCTCAACGAGGATGAACTGCTTGTCGAACTTTTCAACGAAGTGCAGCGTATTTGGCCGATGCTCGGTACACCGTGCCTCGTAACGCCGTTCTCGCAGTATGTCAAGAATGCCGCGCTGATGAACCTGTTCTCTCGCTCAATGGGCGAAAAGGCCTTCACTCGTATGGACCCCGCTATGTGGGGCATGATTCTCGGCAAGTCGGGCAAACTGCCGGGACAGTTGGCACCGGAGATTATCGAGCTCGCCAAAGAGAAGGGAATGGAGTTCTACACAGGCGACCCGCAAGCCCTCTATCCCGACGCACTCCCGAACTATCTCGCCGAAATGACCAAGCTCGGCTGGGAGCGTGGGCAGGACGACGAAGAACTCTTCGAGTTCGCCATGCACGAGAAGCAGTACCGTGAGTACAAATCGGGGCAAGCGAAAGAGCAGTTCAACAAAGACCTCTTGGAGCGCATGGAGAAGGCAGCCAAGGGCGGACAGCAGGTTACCTTTATCTCCGCCGCCGACAAGCGGGCTATTCTCCACCCGTCGAGCGAGCCGGTGGAGGCACCGCAGACAGGCAAAGTGCTGTGGGAACTCGACTACAACGAAGACAGCCACGCCCCCGCCTTCGGAACGCTGTTTGTCAAAGGCAGTGTGGTCTGCTATCTGCAGACGCAGCACGGCATAGAGCCGGTCGTAGCAACCGACAACTGCCGCTTGGTCGCTGTCGATAAGGCGCAAGGCGCCGTAGCCAGCAAGGGCGACGCCCTCTGCTGGGTGGAGAAAGCCGATGCCGTCGATACGCTCAAGTCGGTAGCCAAGTCTGCCGCACAAAAGGTGAAAGAGGCGGTACAAGACGCCCTGCACCAAGCGGACACCGAAGTCATCGCACCCGCCAAAAGCAAGTGGAAAGACAGCATGAACGCAAATAAGTAATAACCCATAAAATCCATATATTTTATGAAAAAGTACAATTTCAATGCAGGACCGAGTATCCTGCCGCAAGAAGTGATTAAACAAACGGCAGAGGTTGTGCTCGATTTCCAAGGAGAGGGGCTCTCTATTCTGGAGATTTCGCACCGTGCCAAGTACTTCCAACCCGTAGTGGACGAGGCGGAGGCCTTGATGAAAGAGTTGCTCGGGATCCCCGACGGCTATCGTGTCCTGTTCTTGGGCGGCGGTGCCAGCCTGCAATTCTGCATGGTGCCGTTCAACTGCTTGGAGCATAAGGCAGCCTATCTCAATACAGGTGTATGGGCAAAGAAAGCGCTCAAAGAGGCAAAGGGCTTCGGCGAGGCAGTGGAGGTGGCTTCGAGCGCAGACTCCAACTTTACCTTCATCCCGACCGATTACACCGTACCGCAGGACGCCGACTACTTCCATATCACGACCAATAATACCATCTACGGCACGGAACTCTCCGATGCCAAGTTGGCGGACATTTACCAAAAGCGTGGCGCAGTCCCCTTGGTAGCCGATATGTCGTCGGATATCCTGTCCCGCCCTATTGATGTGGCGCAGTACAGCATTATCTACGGCGGTGCACAGAAAAACCTCGCACCGGCGGGCGTTACCTTTGTTATCGTTAAGGAAGACTTCCTCGGCCATGTGAGCCGCTACATCCCGACGATGCTCAACTATAAGACCCATATCGACGGCGGCTCGATGTTCAATACCCCGCCTGTGCTGCCTATCTACACGGCCATGCTGACGCTGCGCTGGCTGAAAGCTAACGGCGGCGTAGCGTGGGTGGAGAAACGCAATATCGAGAAAGCGAACCTCCTCTACGACTGCATCGACCACAGCAAAATCTTTGTCGGCACGGCAAAGGAGGAAGACCGCAGCCGCATGAATATCTGCTTCGTGCTGAAGCCCGAGTACCAAGAACTGCAAGACGATTTCCTCAAGTTCGCCACCGGGCGTGGCATGGTCGGCATCAAGGGGCACCGCTCTGTCGGCGGCTTCCGTGCTTCGTGCTACAACGCAATGGATGTCGCAGGCGTGCAAGCACTCGTCGATTGCATTCATGAGTACGAACAGAAACTCTAACCATCCCCATCGTTTAACCTTCGTGTTTTAACACTGCCAAACGCAACTTTTCAGATGGATACCATTATGGATTATTGGTTCCGCAATCCCAAGCGGGAGGAGAAGCGTACGGCAGTGTTTTACACCACATTAGTCAATCGTATGAAAGTTTTAGTAGCAACAGAAAAGCCCTTTGCGAAAGTAGCCGTTGACGGCATTCGTGAGGTGGTTGAGAAAGCAGGGTACGAACTGGCTCTGCTCGAGAAATATACCGACAAACAACAACTTTTGGATGCCGTAGCCGATGCCGACGCATTGATTGTTCGCTCCGATATTGTGGACGCAGCCGTGTTGGACGCAGCCAAGCAACTCAAGATAGTAGTGCGTGCCGGTGCGGGGTACGACAACATCGACCTCGCTGCCGCAACGGCACACGGCGTGGTTGCCATGAATACCCCGGGGCAGAACTCCAACGCCGTGGCAGAATTGGCACTCGGCTTGATGGTTATGGCTGTGCGCAACTTCTACAACGGCACGAGCGGCACGGAGTTGAAGGGCAAGAAACTCGGTATCCACGCCTTTGGTAATGTCGGGCGCAATGTAGCGCGTATTGCCAAAGGCTTCGGCATGGACATCTATGCCTACGACGCATTCTGTCCCGCTGAGGCAATGCAGCAAGCAGGCGTCATTCCCGTAGCATCGCCGAAGGAACTCTATAGCACCTGCGATATTGTGTCGCTGCACATCCCTGCCACGCCCGAAACCAAAGGCAG
>CAVFIY010000156.1:0-5204 GCA_963622435.1 Bacteroides uniformis
AGCGAGCGAAGCCCAGTGGGCTTCGCAAGAACTCCTTAGTCCACAACCCACGCCCCCAGGTTGCCGGATGTGCTAGGTCGGTATAGATAGGCTAGATGTTCTAGATAGGCTAGACGCTCTTGGGCATTAAAGGGAAACTAGATTTCTGGGGAGGCTGGATGTCTGGGGCGGGGAGGACTCTCCACAGCATAGTCAAACGGTTTGTTCCAAACCGTCGCGGGTGGGGACACCCACGCCCCCAGGTTGCCGGATGTGCTAAACGCTCTAGATAGGCTAGATAGGCTAGATAGACTAGATAGGCTAGATAGGCTAGATAGGCTAGATGTTCTAGATAGACTAGAGTTCCAGGGTATTGATGAAATGAAATAGGACAAAGATATATAGAATAATTATATAGAATGGAAAAGATACAAGACGGCGGAATAAAACTGCGGCTGCAACGGTTGCGAACAATCAGAGTAATCGGGACTGCGACTATCGCTGCTATTACGGTTGCTATGGTAACTACCACGGCAATAACCATAGGTTGCGTAACTACGGTTGCGGCGACTTCTACGGCAACTGCTTCGGCGGCGACGCTAAATGCTTCTACAAGTAGGCAGGGGAGTGCAATAGGGGGTGCAATAGGGAGTACAATAGGGAGTACAATAGGGAGTACAATAGGGAGTGCAATAGGAGGAGCGCAGGGGGGTGTACAAGAGAGTGCGCAGGAGAGGGAGTATAGGAAATTGGCGGGGAGGTTTGAAGAAAGGGACGGAAATCTGCTGCGGGACTTGAAGCCCTATCTGCAGAAATACCCCTACTCTACCTACGAAGACGAAATTCACTTCTTCGCCGGTGTGCTGCAAGCCGAGAAAGGCAAATGGAAACAGGCTGCCAAAGAGTTCGAACTCGTCGATTACACCGCCCTCACCCGTCCACATCAGACCGACTATCAATTCTACCGCGGGTACACCTACCTCATGCTACAAGAATACAGTCGGGCGAGCGTCTATTTCTCCCTACTCGCAAAAGGGATAAATGGTACTGCTGCGAATACCGACTCTTCCAAAGGCACACACTCTACCCCAAAGGGAAATAACTCCGCAAAGGGGACTTACTCCTCGCAGGGGGCAAATCCCTACTCTACCAAGGCTGCGTACTATTATGCGTACTGTCAATATAAGGAGCAGCATTATAACAAGGCGTTGCCTGCCCTATTGGCACTCGAGGGAAAGGCAGAGTATGCAAAGACCGTTCCCTACTACATTATACAAATATATTACGCTTTAGGGGAGGACATCGAAGTTGAGACACGGGCAGAGAAGTTGTTGGCAGAGCAACCCGACAACGAGAACAGCGGTGAACTGCACCGTATGTTGGGCGAGATATACTATCAGAAAGCCACCGCTTCGCAGGGTACGAACACAAATAAGCAGAATTTAGGAAAGGCTACTTCGCCGGTTGAGAGTGTGCGCAGACAGAACTTGCAAAAGGCTACTTCGCATCTTAAGGCGTACGAGCAGACCGCCAAAGCGAACGGGCTACCTATGGTGCGCAATGACCTCTTCCTCTTGGGGCAGGCGTACTATCAACTGGGCAACGACAAAGAGGCGATTGCATACCTAAAGCAAGTGAAACAAAGCAAAGACTCTGTGTCGGAGAGTACCTGTTTGACGCTTGGCAATGCGTATATCCGCCTCGGGCAGGTAGAACAGGCGAAACTGTCGTATCAAGCCGCAGCGGCTTTCCGTCTGACACCCGCAGTACGGGAAGAGGCACTCTACAACTACACGCTCTGCACCTATCAGTCCTCTACGGCGTTGGGCGAGAGCGTACAGGCTTTCAAAGACTTCCTAAAAGAATATCCGCACAGCAAGCACCAAGACGAGGTCTATGCGCTGTTGAGCGATGCGTTTTTGCGTTCCCGCAACTACGCATCGGCGATGGCGATACTCGATTCCATTCCCTCGCCGTCGAAGCAGTTACTTGCCACCAAGCAGTATCTGCGCTATCAGTTGGGCGTGGATGCGTTCCTGCAGGGCAAGATAGATGCCTCACGCAACTACATGACGGAGGTACTGAACCACGCCCACGAGGACGACACCTACACCACGGAGGCGTACTATTGGCGGGCGGAGGCTACCTATCGGCTGCACGATTACACCTCGTGCATCAACGACTTGAACCGCTATTACTCCCGCACGAACGCTCGCTCGTCGGCGAACTACATCGCAGCATCCTACCTGGCGGGTTATGCCTATTTCTCGGAGAAAGACTACAAGCAGGCGGAGGTCTGTTTCCTGCGCTATGTCGATATGGCGCAGACCACCGACCCGACCTATCCCGATGCGCTGAACCGCTTGGGCGACTGCGCATTCAATGCCCGCAACTTCAGTGCTGCGATTTCCTACTACGGGCAAGTGATTGACCGCAACACCACTGGTTCGGACTATGCTATCTTCCAACGGGGCTATGCGCTCGGCTTGCAGCACAAGTACGCCGACAAGATACAAGCCATGCAGACCCTTGTGTCGCGCTATCCGAAATCCGACTACGCCGACGACGGACTCTACGAGACCGCCCGTGCCTACCTGCAGCAAGACAACGAGCGGGCGGCTATCACGGCGTACGAACAGTTGCTGAAGAGTTACCCCAACAGCAGTTATGCCCGCAAGGCTTCGCTGGAGTGCGCCATGCTCTACCGCAACTTGAACCAATACAACGAGGCGATTGCCGCCTACCGCAAGACCATAGAGACCTATCCTGCCTCGGAGGAAGCCTATTCGGCTCTCGAGGGGCTGCAGTCGCTCTATGTGGAGACGGGCAATATCGATGAATACCTTGCCTACACCAAGCAGTTGGGCAAGATGAATATGCAGGTAACGACTGCCGATGACTCGCTCAGTTACGCCGCCGCCGAATTGCAGTACATGCAAGGCAACTATCAGAAGGCTGCCGATGCACTCACTTCCTACCTGTCGCACTACTGCACGGGCGGGCGTTACTGCACCACGGCGCAGTACTACGCCGCAGACTCCTACTATCGCCTTGGCAAGACGACGGAGGCACTGCGGGAATACAAAGCGCTTGCCGAACTCTCGGGCAATCCGTATATCGAGGAGGCGTGCATGCGGGTGGCAGGGCTGGCTTACGACGGGAAGGACTATCAGACCTCGCTCGAATACTTCTACCGCATGCTCTCGCTCGCCTCGTCGCGTGAGAACACAGACATCGCACGGCTGGGCATCCTGCGCTGCAGTTACTATCTCGGGCGACACCAATCCACGATAGATATTGCCACGCAGATACTTGCCGACAGCCCGACCGATGAGGTGCAGAACGAGGCACTCTACAATCGTGCCAAGGCATACATCGCCCAGCAGCAATACGCGGCGGCGTTAGACGACCTCGCGCCGCTCTCGAAAGAGGTGCGTACCGCCGTCGGTGCGGAGGCGGAATACCTGAAAGCAGACTGCTACTACCGGCAGGGCAATCTCGACCAAGCCGAGGCGGAGGTGATGGCGTTTGCCGCCATGAACACGCAACAACAGTACTGGCTGGCACGGGCATTGGTGCTGCTGTCGGACATCAACCACAGCCGAGGCGACGATTTCCAAGCCCGCCAATACCTGCTCACGCTGCAGACTAACTATCACGGCAACGATGATATTGCCACGCTGGTCAACGAGCGTATGGCTGCCCTCGACGAAAAAGAGAACGAACAAGTTACGGAAGACGATGAAGACTAACAGATTATGCACTCTCCTATGCGCGGCGGCGGTTGGCTGCTGCGTGTACGCCCAAGATACGACGCTCAACCGCAATGTAACCGTTGAGCGTGATTTCCAACCCATTGTGCAACAGGCCGGCAAGATTGCCACCAAGCCGCAGGCGGTGGAGGCCACTTTCCCACCCGCCGAGGTGCATTACTCCGACTATGTGGCGTCCGTCTCGGCCGATTTTAACATCAACCCTCTGCTCAGTCAGCCCACGCGTTTCACAAGCCCCTACCGCTACAACGGACTCGTGCGGGGCGGTATCGGCCACACCAATACGCTGTTCGATTTTGCGTACCACTTGGATGACCAAAAGAACAGCATTCTCGATGTCTATGCCAATCATCGTGCCGAGTGGGGTCGCCGCACCAACAGCCGCACGCAGGTGGGCTTCGACTTCCGCCATCCCTTTACCACTGCCGAACTATATTTCGGCGTGCGTGGCGGCAACAAGTTCTATACCCGCTACGGGCGGTATTATGACGGCGACAAGGGGCTTACGATAGACCGGTTCAAGGACTTCGAGTCCGAGGATAAGCAGACGATTTGGAATGTCGATGCCTTCATGGGCGTCCGCAGCACCAAGAAGTCGGATATTCAGTACACGGCGCAGGTGGGCTACTCGCTCTTTGCAATGCCGAAGGAAGTCAGCGAACACTGTCTGAAGACCAAGGCAAATGTCGATTGGCACAGCAACGAACACCATGTGGGCGGCAACCTGACGATGCAGAATGCCTTTATGCAGACCTCGCTCTATGCCGACAGCCTCTACAATTCGCGCCATGCGTTGCGTATCGAACCGTACTATGCCTACCTCGGCAACCGCTTCTCCCTCCATGTCGGCGTGCAGTTCAATCTCAATATCGGGCGTGGGTCATACTTGTCCAATCTGGATAATGTTACATTTGCGCCGGCACCGAAGGTTGATTTCGAGGCACAGATAGCCAAGAAATGGCTCACGCTCTACGGTTCCGCCACGGGGTCGCTCAGCACAGGAATGGTGGAGGCGTGCATGAATGCCATTCCGTATCGCAATGTGCATCCGCTCATCACCTCGCACCATGTGGCGCCCTATACGCCCATCGATGCGCAATTGGGCTTCCATATTCGCCCTTACCGCGACCTGCTCATCGATATCTACGGTGGCTATGCCTACCAAATCAATCAGTTGACTACGCTCGCCACGGTGGCGCAGACCACATCGAGCGGCGTGGATATGCTGCCGGGGATGATTTCCTACTTCTATTCCGATTACGGGCGGGGCAAGATTGGCGCTGAATTCTCCTATCATTATCAGGACATTATCACTATCCATTTGGGCGGCAACTACTATTTCTGGCAGTCGTTCCGCTTCGAGGACACCGAGGAGGGAGAGGACAACACCCGTGTGCTGCGCAAGAGCGGCTACGAGGGCGTCGTGTTGCGCAAGAACGGTGTGTACGACCG
>CAVFIY010000157.1:0-5182 GCA_963622435.1 Bacteroides uniformis
GATATTCTAGAGAGCGTAGCATAGTCAAACGGTTTGTTCCAAACCGCCGCGGGTGAGGTGAAGCGGAGGACAGGTGTGCGTAGCACACTGAGTGTCCGCAGCGAGCGAAACCCAGTGGGTTGAGCAAGAATTCCTTAGTCCACAACCCACGCCCCCAGGCTGCTAGATGTGCTGCTTTATATTTATCGACATAGTTTTTATAATCAAGTTATCTCGTGTGGTAATTAGGCTAAATCGCTTTTCTTCGGCAATGGGCATATCTGCGCTTTGGACTTACGCCACACCGAAGATAGTGATACCATTTTTCTCAACTTGGTTTAGAAAATACGCGCTTAAGTTATTGTGTTTGCGAATCAAATCGATTTCGCAGCCAAAGAGGTTCTCCAAGAACAACTGCGCCCCGCATACCTCTTTCATCGTGGCAGGCATCTCTACAAAGATATCCACATCGCTGCCCTCCCGCTGCTCACCACGAGCCACAGAACCGAAAAGGCGCATAGACGAGATACCGAACCGCTTTTGCAGTTCCGTTGCATGCGCCCGAAGCATATCAATATATTCTTGTGTCGTTCGCATCTACCAAAACGATTTTGTCGTGTTCTACATTCTTGACGAAAGGCATAAAGTACCGTGCCGCCCACTCTTTGCGGGTATAGATAATCGGCATAACATACTCGTTATTATCGAATCCGCAATCGCAAAACGGAGCGGCGTATTTCTCAAAGTCGCCCGGCTCTCGCTTCTCCTTATTAAGCAGTATCAGCAAATCCCAATCGGAGTCGGGCGTCGCCTCGCCACGCGCCTGCGAACCATACAACCACAGCGATGCGCCCTCGGGAAGAACGGTCTTTCCAAAGGCAGTCAAGCGGTCGATGAATGGGTGAGATACCATAGCAGGTCAGGAGATATAACGGGGAGTTACGAAATGGATTCTATAATTACGGCGCAAAGATAAGATATTTTTTCCATATAGGCAAATAAAGAGCGCATTTTTGTGCAAAAAAGGTTAGAGTGCTTGGTGGGGAGGGGAAGACCTTCCCAAGCCCCTCCAAAGGAGGGGGTGTGCAGAGCGACAGCGGCTTGCGGTCGCTACGCTCCCAAAGCACTGCTTTGCAAGCCGCTGCCGAGAGGAAGAACAATGCACAATGCAGAATGCTAAATGCACAATGGCGTAGTATGGTCAAACGGCTCTGGGGGACCGATAGGGCGGGATAATATCCCGCATAAGGAACGATAATGCGGGGGAGTATAGAAAGGAGCGAGCGTCTGCGGGAGGGGGGGCTAGGTGAATCTAGGTGTGCTAGATAGACTAGGGCATTAACGGGGGAGCCGCCGCGGGTGAGGATACCCACGCCCCCAGGCTGCCGGATGTGCATAGTGCTTACGAATTATGAATTATGAATTATGAATTATGAATTGTGCATTATGCATTATTTATTGTCCA
This sequence comes from Bacteroides uniformis, assembly GCA_963622435.1. Classification (GTDB taxonomy): domain Bacteria; phylum Bacteroidota; class Bacteroidia; order Bacteroidales; family Paludibacteraceae; genus Colicola. The sequence goes on from CAVFIY010000157.1 coordinate 1,445, forward strand.
CGGCGACACGCCGGTAGTATTTCTTTGAGTATCTCGCTCACGGTAGGGTGCGGAAATACGACTTGGCGGAACTCATCCACCGTATAGCCCATACGCACGGCAAACGAGGCGGCAGCGATAAACTCCGAGCAGGGATTGCCCACGCAATGTACGCCGAGTATAGTCCAGTTGCGCTTGTCTATCAGCATCTTACATAGCCCCGTCTCGCCCTCGTTCTCTGCCACGAAACGCCCGGAATAAGTCATCGGCAGGCGATGCACCTCGTACATATCTTGCACCTCTTCCGCTGACTTTCCCTCCATATCCTGATAGAACTGGCTCACCTCTTTCTCGGTCATACCCACCGACGCGATTTCGGGATTGGTATAGACCACACTCGGAATGGCATTGTACGCAATGCGCTGCAGCGGCAACTGTTTAAGCATACGCCCCACTGCCACCTCGGCCTGACGGCTTGCCACATGCGCCAGCATTATCTTGCCTGTCACATCGCCCGCCGCATAGACATTGCGCAGGTTGGTTTTCATAAAGTCATCCACCACGATACCACCCCGATAGAGTTCGATATCGCCGAGCGCCTCTAATCCCTGCAGGTTCGCACGCCGCCCGACCGACACAAGAATATGCTCCGCCTCGTATTCGCCCACGGTGGTCAGCACCTTATTTCCCTGTATCTCTGTCACTTTGGTGTCCGTCAGTATCAGCACGCCCGCTTTGCGGTACTTCTCGAGCAGCACCGACACCACCTCTTGGTCGAGGTTGGGCAGAATAGTCGGCATCGCCTCTATCACCGTTACGGGGACGCCCAACTCGTGGTAGAGCGTGGCAAACTCCATACCTATCACACCGCCGCCCACAATGAGCATCGACTGCGGCAGGGCGATTGCCGCCAGTGCATCGGTCGAGTTCCACACGGCGGGATTGTCCTTCACGCCGGGAATAGGCGGTACGAAGTTCGACGCCCCGGTGCAAATCAACAGATTATCCGCCGTATATTGCTCCTCGCCGCAGGCTATCACCACTTGTTCATCGGTGCGGCTCACCACGCTTGCCGTCCCGCTGACCACTGTGCATTGCTCGTTGTTGAGGCGTTGTTTAATGCCCGCCACGAGTTTGCGCACCACCTTGGTCTTGCGTTGCGCCATTTTGGCGTAGTCGAAGACAACATTCTCCGCCGTAACGCCGTACTTCGCAGCATTCTTGGCGTTATAGTATTGTTTGGCACTATAGAGTAGGGTCTTGGTCGGAATACACCCCACATTGAGGCAGGTGCCGCCCAGTGCCGTTTGCTCAAACAGCACCACATCTTTTCCGGCTTGGGCTGCCTTCTCCGCTGCGGTGTACCCCGCAGGCCCTCCACCGATAATCGCTAAAAAGTAGTTGTTCATTGTATTAGAATTTATTGATTAATCGAAATGTTTTTTCTCTAAATCCTCTGTTCCCTGCTTAGGCATCATTTTGAGATTTTGCCACAAGTTGTGGCAGATTTGTATCTATTTGATTAAAAGCAAGATACAGACTTTTCATATAGAGCAAATTGCGATATGAGCCCCCCCCTTATATCGGGGAAATTACGCAATAATTCTTCGCTCATTTGATAGAGTAAAGCATCTCCATATTCAGTCATGCAGTTTGTGGCGAGTGTAGTATTGGCGGACATAGGCGAAATAGAACAAGACGCCCAAAGCGTAGAGTATCACACCGCCCCAGAATGCCCAGTGGTAGCCGAAATGCTCTGCCAACATACCGCCGAGCAACATACCGACACCCATACCCAAGTCCCACGATGTGAGCAGCGTCGAGTTTGCCGTGCCCCGCTGACTGTGCGGCGCCATATTGATAAATATCATTTGGAACGCCGGCCACAGATGCCCGTTGCCCAGTCCGATAATGAAGGGCGCCAAATAATACCCCACCACATTCGGCACGGCAGCGAAGATAACAAATCCACTGATAGACACCACAATGCCGAGCGACGCATTTCGGAGTATCTGCCCTTTGCGCAGCGAGTGGCTTCCCGTCAAGCGGGATATTATCAAGCCGATAGCAAAGAGCGTAAAGAACATACCCGTACCGCTCGTAATGCCCATCGTTTCCCGCCCATAGATAGCCACATACGTGGTCACGATACTATACGCAAACGCCAGCGTAAAAATCACCAAGAACGGTGCCCACCCTTTGAGCATCAAGAATCGGTCGAGCGAGATAGGCTGCTTGTCTATCTCAAGCACTCGCTCACGCACATGAATGGTGCTAACCACCACAATGCCCAACACCGAGCAGCCGAGCGCAATCCAGAATAGCATTTCATAACTATGGAATCGCCCGAATAGGAACATCGCTATACCCGGACTGATAGCCGTGGCAATGTTATTACTCAATCCGTAGTAGCCGATACCTTCCGCACGGCGGGATGAGGGCAGCACATCTATCGCCACGGTGGAGAGCGACACGCCCGTTGCCCCAAACGGTGCACCGTGCAGCATACGGAACATCGCAAACGCACTCAGACTGCCTGCCACCAAATAGCCCCCGAAGAAAGCGGCTGTCAGAAAATAGAATATCAACAGCATCATCTTGCGGGGAAAACTATCCACAAAGAACCCGCTAAACGGACGGATAAGCAGTGCCGCCACGGCATAGCCCGACAGCACCAGACCTATCACCTGTTTGTCTGCGCCGTAGGTGTCCGTCAGATACAGCGGCAGCAGCGGGGTCAGTAGCATAAAAGCAAAGTACATCAAGAAATTGCCCGTCCATACCTTGATATAGTTGGCATTCCACAGTTTCTCTTTTGTCTGTTCTTCCATATCGAATCTATTAGTGGGAGAGTTTTATAGCCGAGGAGGTAGCGGCAGCGTGGGTATCGTTATTGCTTGCAAGTCGTGAGAAATATCCGCACCGCATCGCCCACCAGTTCCACACACGGGCGCTTTTGATAGTATTCCTCGGTACGCTCTGCGGGCTTCGGGTCTTGCGCTTTGGGGGCAATGCCCAATAGTTCCGCACATATTATACTGCCGTTCTCTTGCCGAAACTTAGCGGCAAGGTCTTGCACCAAGGCATAGTTCTGCATCTTCCCTTCGTGGTCGCCCGGCGTGGCACTGCCGTTCTCTAATCCTGCCAGCAGGAACATACCGCACGCCGCCCCGCAGGTCTGCCGCATACGCCCGATACCACCCCCGAACGAAGCCGCCAGCCGCAAGGCAAGTGCCTCATCCTCGATGCCGTACAGGTCTGCACAGGCTGCAAATACCGACTGTGCACAGTTATATCCTTCTTTGAAAAGTGCTTTCGCACGCGCTTGGCGTTGTAGAATTTCTTGCTCTGTCATAGTGAAAAGTAGTATTGAACGAGGTAAGCCTTGTTGAACGGACGGCTGCGCCGTATTGTCCCAAAGAAATCAGAAAGAGACGATTTTAGACAAAGAACATAAGATAGCATATACGCAAAAATGCATCGCCCCTCGAAAACAAGTGCGCAAAGTTACACTATTTCCACCAAATACGCAAACTTATTTGCACAGACCGAGAAAATGCTGTACTTTTGTACACTCAATATCGCAAACACCAATGAATCGATATACACTTGCCAAAATCGCGCGTTTCTTGCTCCACTTGCACTACGATGTGCGGCTATCGGGTATGGAATATATGCAGGACGGGCGCACTCATCTCGTGCTTCCCAACCACACTTCCTATTCCGACCCGCTGATTCTCTTCTCCGAGTGTGGCAATC
>CAVFIY010000158.1:0-5146 GCA_963622435.1 Bacteroides uniformis
ACCTAGGACCCCCTGATTAACAGTCAGATGCTCTAACCGACTGAGCTAAGGAAGCCTTTTTCATTTTAATCTTAATGCTTGCGCATGTACTTTCATCTCGAAAGCGGGTGCAAAATTACTGCTTTTTTTCGGAATACCAAACTTTTTCTCAAAAAAAATGCGTACCTTTGCAGAAATTTTACTGAAACACCGTTTTTTCTCCTCCAAAAACGCTTATTTACAATGAAAAAAGTACTGGGCTTGGGTAATGCGCTTACCGATATGCTCTTGCAAGTGTCCGAGGACGACTTGCGCGAACTCGGATTTCCGAAAGGTAGTATGAACCTTATCTCCATGGAACAGGCAGAGCAGATTCAGATGCGTTTTGCCTCCGTGCGCAAACGAATGGTGGCGGGCGGCAGCGCAAGCAACGCCATCAACACCATCGCAGCGTTGGGCGGAAAAGCGGCGTTCATCGGCAAGATAGGCAACGACGAGGTGGGCGATTTCTACCGCGAGGACATGATTAAGAACAATGTCAAGCCCATTCTGCTCACTTCGGATAAGGAGATGTCGGGTTGCTCTATCGTCCTCATCACGCCCGACGGGGAGCGCACTTTTGCCACCTACCTGGGTGCAGCCTCCGAGATGCAGGCGGATGATATACAGAAAGAGGCGTTCCTCGGCTACGACATCTTCCACATCGAGGGGTACTTGGTGCAGAACCACGAACTCATAGAGAAGGCTATTCGCCTCGCAAAGGAGTCGGGCTGCATGGTGTCGCTCGACCTGGCGAGTTACAATGTGGTCAACGAGAACCACCTTTTCCTCAAAGAATTGATTCGGCAGTATGTGGATATCGTCTTCGCCAACGAAGACGAGTCCTTTGCCTATACACACCTCAACCCCGAAGAGTCGGTGGCGAAGATTGCCGAGCAGTGCGACATCGCCGTCGTCAAAGTCGGCAAGCGGGGGTCGTATGTGCAGCAAGGCAGCCAGCGGTACCATATCGGGGCGATAACGACGAGTTGCACAGACTCCACGGGGGCGGGCGACCTCTATGCGGGTGGGTTCCTGCACGCCTTGAGCGACGGGTTCGACATACGCCGCTGCGGGGAGATAGGGACGATTGCCGCAGGGCGTGTGGTTGAGATAGTCGGCACGAAACTGTCCGAAGAGACCTGGGACGAGATACGCCGTATCTGCGCCCTCTATCGCGGCTTTATGATGAAATACAATGTTAACTGACCGCTGCGCTGGCGCAGGACGCAGGACATAGGACATAGGACACAAGACCGCTGCGCTAAAAGACGCAGGACATAGGACATAGGACACAGGACATAAGACACAAGACCGCCCTTCGGGCTAAAGGACAGAGGACGCAGGACACAGGACACAAGACCGCCCTTCGGGCTAAAGGACAGAGGACGCAGGACACAGGACACAAGACCGCCCTTCGGGCTAAAGGACACAAGACATAGGACACAAGACAATGAGAACCTTATATATTATATATCAGTACTGTATCGCCATTCCGATACTGCTGGTGCTGACCGTCTTCACGGCGGTATTCACGATGCTTTTCTTCCCGTTCCGCAACGCCCGTTTCGTGCATGCGGTGCAGGCGTTCTGGTCGCGGTCGTTCTGTTACCTGCTGTTCATCCCCGTCACGGTGGACGGTTTGGAGAACATCCAACCGGGGCAGTCGTATGTCTTTGTGTCGAACCACGAGTCGATGTACGATGTGTTTGTCATCTACGGGTGGCTGCCCGTGGTCTTCAAGTGGCTGATGAAAGCAGAGTTACGCCATGTGCCGTTCGTGGGCTTGGCTTGTAAGGCGGCAGGGCATATCTTTGTTGACCGCACGCACGCCAAGGCGTCGGCGAAGAGCCTGGCAGAGGTGGAGAAGCAGTTGCGCGACGGGGTATGCACCGTCATCTTCCCCGAGGGAACGCGCTCCAAAGACGGGCAGTTAGGGCGGTTCAAGCGGGGGGCATTGCAGATTGCGCTCGACCTCTCGTTGCCCATTGTGCCTATCTCGCTCGAGGGGTGCTACGAAGTGATGTCGCGCGACTCGAAGACGGTACACCGCCACCCTATCCACATGCATGTAGGCGCACCGATAGCCCCCTCCGCCCTCCCCAAAGACGACCCCACCGCCGCCGTAGAGATAATACGACAAGCCGTCGCAGAGGGAATACAGACCATGTAATTCATAATTCTTCATTCATAATTCATAATTAGAATCAATGTTTTCCGACCCGAAAGACTGTCTGTATTGTCAGAACAATCAGACGCAGAAAGACCTGATGATTGAGATTGCGCACCTGCGTGTCTCGCGTGCTTTTCTCTTTAAGGAGCAGACCTACCACGGTCGCTGCCTCGTGGCGTACGACCACCATGTGAACGACCTGAACGAACTCTCCGACGAGGAGCGTAATGCGTTTATGGCGGATGTGGCGCAGGTAACGCGTGCCATACAGAAACTGTTCAACCCCGTGAAGATTAACTACGGTGCGTACTCGGATAAGTTAAGCCACCTCCATTTCCACTTGGCACCGAAGTATGTGGATGGTCCCGACTACGGAGGCACTTTCCAAATGAACCCCGGCAAGGTCTATCTCACCGAGCAGGAGTACGCCGATATGGTGGAGGCGTTGAGGAAAGAGTTAGAGTAAGACCGACCGGAACTCCGACCTCCCCAACAGCGTCAGCGCCTCCAGAGGAGGGGCTAACAGATACTCTAAATGTTCAATAGACCTTTCTGCCCCCTATAAACAGAATGTCGGACTATACTTTGATGTCCCCCTCTCTGAAGCGGGGTCCCCACAAGCACTGCGCAGTGGGGTGCCCTTGAGGGGGTCGGGGGAGTCGAACTACGCTCTGATGTCCCCCTCTCTGAGGGGGTCGGGGGAGTCTTAATTATTAATTGTATCATGACATATTCGCGTGAAGATTTGCAGCGTGCCGTCGAGGTGCTGCGTGACGGCGGTGTGATAGTGTACCCCACGGATACGGTGTGGGGTATCGGCTGCGACGCCACCAACGAGGCGGCGGTCAAGCGCATATACGAACTCAAGCACCGTGCCGACTCCAAGTCAATGCTCGTTCTCCTGGACGGGGCGGGGAAGTTGCAGGGTTATGTGGAGCAGGTGCCGTCCGTGGCATGGGATTTGCTCGAGACGAGCGAGGGGCAACGCCCGCTGACTATCATCTACCCCGGGGCGAAGAACCTGGCGAAGAACCTCATCGCCGAGGACGGCAGTATCGGTATCCGTATCACCTCCGAGCCGTTCTCCCGTGCGCTCTGCGAGCAGTTGCACCGCCCTATCGTATCCACCTCCGCCAACATCAGCGGTGAGCCTACGGCGAAGAATTTCAGGCAGATAAGCCAAGCCGTGCTGGACGCTGCCGACTATGTCTGCCTCTATCGGCGCGACGACGAGGAAGAGAAACGCCCGAGCAGTATCATCAAACTCGGCGTGGACAACGAGGTGCAGATAATCCGTAAGTAACGCCGAACGCACGCCTTTAATAAGCCCCGCACACAAGAGTAAACACAACCGCCGACCATGACCCGCAACCGCCAACAGCAACTCATTTATCTTGCCGCCGACCTCCTTTCCGCAGAGGTCGTATGGCTCTGTTTCCTGTGGTTTCGGTGGTTGGTCTTCGACGGGCGTTTGTTCGATGCGGAGTCTATTCTCTTCCCTGCGTTCCATTTCTACCCGCCGCTGATAGCCTATCCGCTCATCTGCGTGTGTATCTATTACCTCTCGGGGTTCTATCTCCGCCCGTTCCGCAAACGGTACGGGCTGCTCACTTGGCGCACGCTGCTCAGCACGGCGGTGGCATCGTTCCTCTTCTTCTTTATTATTATCATCGACGACCCCACGACGGATTATCGGCGGTATATCGTCGCCCTCGTGGTGCTGTTCCTCCTGCAGTTCTTCTTGACGCTCCTGCCCCGCCTGCTCATCACTTCTCTCTCCCGCAACCGCATACCGTACCGTGTGCGCACCATTCACACCCTCAACGAGGCGAACCGCCTCCACAAGGGCGATTGCGAGGAGGTGATTATCGATATGCGGCGGGAGAACCCCTCCGAGCAGGCGCTTTTCCGTATCATCAACGCCCTCTACCCGCTCGATGTGGAGATAGCCGTCGTGCCGCGGCTGTACGATATGCTGACGGGGGCGGCGCGTATCAGCGATATAGAGGGTGAGCCGCTGGTGCGTATCACCGACCATAAGATGAGCGATGCGGGCTTGTGTATCAAGCGTGGCTTCGATGTCGTGATGTCCGCCACGGTGATGATTCTGCTCTCGCCGCTTTATCTCGTGCTGACCGTGCTGGTTGCCACCACCTCGCGCGGCTCGGTCTTCTACAGCCAAGAGCGTATCGGCATGCACGCCCGCCCGTTCCGTATCCTGAAGTTCCGCACGATGTACACCAATGCCGAGGCGGCTACGCCCCTGTTGAGCAGCGACCACGACCCGCGTATCACGCCCGTGGGGCATGTGCTGCGTAAGTACCGCCTGGACGAACTGCCGCAGATGTGGAACATCTTCCGCGGGGATATGTCGTTCGTGGGTCCCCGCCCCGAGCGGGAATACTTCATTCGGCAGATAGTGGCGCGTGCGCCGTACTACTGCCTGCTCTATAAGATTCGTCCCGGCATGACCAGTTGGGGTCCAGTGCGCGTGGGCTACACCGACACGCTCGACAAGATGGTCGCCCGCCTTAACTACGATATTACTTACATGGAGAACATGTCCCTCGCCCTCGACTGCAAGATACTGTTCTTCACGATAGGGGTCATCTTCGACGGAAAAGGAAAATGAGTTCTAATTATGAATTATGAATTAAGAATTAAGAATTAATATGCCCGTCCTCTTCCGCAACTAGAAGAACTAGTTCAACTAGATACAACTAGTTCAACTAGATACAACCAAAAGAACTAGACTATCTAGCCCCCCCCGAGTGCTTGACACTGTGAATCCTTTATTTGAATCTTTTATTTGAATAATTTTTCGTGTATTTGGAGAATAATATCGTTCCTCTCTGCCTTTTATTATAATTTATGTCCATACGGCGATAGCCGTCCGTTCAAAAGCCGCATTCATAACAAAAAAAGGCTGTCTATGTGTATAGACAGTCCTTTGTG
>CAVFIY010000159.1:0-5144 GCA_963622435.1 Bacteroides uniformis
TCTTCAGTGTGGTATCAGTGAATGTTTCCCATATATGCAATTTGTGCGGTTGATATTGGTCATACAAGTGCTTAATAAACTGCAATTCAAAAACAAGTCGCAGATCGTTAGGGTCGTTTTCCGGTGTACCTTCTTTGCGTGTTCCAATGCGTGCAATTTTAATGAGATATAGGTCACGAATCCCTGTAAATCCAAGGCTGCATTGCTTCCCGAAATAGGGAATGAAATAGAACAACTTGTTAAGGGCAACCGTTGAAGGAAATTTTTTACCGGTATAGTATATCTTTGCAGAACCATCAAGGAAATGCTGCATATTGTCCTTTTTGACATTGCAGACAAGAACATTCTTTGATAAATCCAAGTTGTCAAAATGTCCTTCGGTATCTTGATTGTTTACAATCTCTATCGGGTATTCTTCTTGTACACTAAATAGGTCAAGTTCCAAGATTTGAGATATATGAGTGCTATTTGCCATATATAATGTTTTATTAGTGCTGCGGAGTGGGTATTGTATATTCTAGTCTTCGCAGCACGATACAAAAGTAGGGATTATTTGCGAGATACACAAATAATGGGCGCTTTTTCTGTCATTTTGTGGGGTAAGGAGGGGATTTTCCTTGCAGTAGCCCTCTCGTGGTGCGGGGCTTATTCTGTGTTCTTGCGAGGCGAAAAGGGTGCGGAGAGGGAGAATGTAGGGGCGTGGAGAGGAGAAGACGGGGGCTTTTAGCGAGTATATAGGGAGCGATGTGGCGGAAAAGGATGTTTCGGACAGCGGAGAAGGAGGTTTTGGATGGCGGAAAAGCAGGTTTCGGGCAGCAGAAAAGCAGGGCGAAGGTAGGGGCTTCTTATAGTCAAGTTGGCTTAATGCTTCGGTTATGCTTCGGTTATGTTTCGGTTATGTATCGGTAATGGTTCGTGGTTGACAGCATTCTATCAGGGGAAGTTTAGGGACATTTCCCTACGCTATGGCTGTCCTATTTGGGTGTTTTGTATGTGAATGTAGCCTCCAATCTCGGACAAATGCAGGGCGAATGTCGGACGGATTACCCTACCACTACCATAGCACTACCCTACCACTACCTGTTTTTATATTGGTTTTCAATGAGTTATATATACAGTTTTTTGTACATACAAGCATAGAAAAAGCCCATTGCAATGGTGTAAAAAGCCTATTGCAATGGTACAAAAAGCCTATTGCAATGGTACGATACACTTAGTGCAGAGGTACAATAAGCCTACTGCAATGGTACTATATGCATTGCATAATAAACTGTGTATCAGTTGTTTTGTGGAGAATATGAGATTTTGTTTGGCGGTGCCTTAGATAGCGAAGCGGAGACCGAGGGAGAGGGAGAAATTGAACGGGCGCTGCTTATAGATACTTTGCAGCGTGGAATTGTCCCGAAAACGGTAGGTGGCGCCCGGCTCAAGATAAACGCCCAACCACGGCAAGCAGTTGTACTGCACACCTGCGGCAAGCGTTGCCGAGAACTGCCACGGATGCTCCGATATGCGTTCCGTGGCGGTTTGTTCCCGCTTGCCGTTCAGTACATAGTCGGTGCGGCGAGTGCTGCCGACACAGTATTCCGCCATTCCCCCCACGCTGCCATAGACCGACAACTTGCGCCACGAATAGATGTCGCAAGTCAGGTTGAGCGGCACACCGATATAGTGCAGCGTCTGTCGACCCGCCACATAATGGCTGTCGGAGCCGTCCTCGTAGTCGGACAGCAGGCACGAATAGACCACGCCTGTTTCCACCGCCAACCGCTTATGGAAACGAAAGGCGACACTCACACCTGCCCGAATGGGCATATAGTGCGTATAGCGGACATGCGTGGGCAGGCCTTGGTTATAGAGCAGAATTCCCAACATCGAGTCGTCCTCCCACGACACTCCGTCTGTGCCGACTGCCGTTAGCATGGCGGCATCACGCTGCGTTGCCGAGGAGGCATTCAGCCCGCCCGACATATACGCCGCAAGGGCAATCAGCGTGTGCTTCTGTGAGGTCTTTTGGGGAGTACCCTCCGAGTTGTCTGCCAACAATTGTGTATCATTCGGGATGAGTCGGTCTATGTTCGGGCGGTGTGGCGAGGTGCTATCCGCCACTGTTTGCGGAGCAGACGACTCGGCGGCAACATTGGTTCCTGCCGACAGGGTTGTGTCAATCGTAATAGGTGCGGGATTCTCCTCGGGGCGTTGGCGGTTTCGAGCAGGTACATTCGGCACGGGATGAGAAATAGGAGCGGAAACGGAGGCGGCGTCTGCGAGCAGACTCTCGGGTTGGTTCGGCGTTGGTTCGGGAACGGGGCGTGCGGTGGCGTGAGCAGTAGGCTTCGATTGCGCGGTTTTGTTCGGTCGAGGAAGAAAGACGCCTACCGACACGACAAGGGTCAGTAATGCCACAGCGGCTGCCGCTTGCACATAGCGGCGACGCCACCACGGCAAGGTAAGCGGCTTGCGCTCATCTTCGTGCGGCAGGCGTGTTTCTATCGACTCCCACAAGTTGGCAGGCTCTTCTGCCTCATAGTCTGCCATGCGGTGCTCTATATCGTCTAACCAAGGCTCTTTCATTGTTCTTCGGGTGTTTCTTGTGCCTGCTGCCATTGGCGCAAACGCATAGCCAACAGCGACTTGGCATGGTGGAGTTGGGAGGCGGAACTGCTCTCCTTGATATGCAACAAAGCGGCTATCTCGGCATGCGACTTGCCCTCTACCACATAGAGGTTAAATATCGTGCGATAGCCTGCAGGGAGGCTGCGGATTGCGTGGTGAATCACTGCCGACGGGATAGACTCGGTATCCACTTCCTCTTCGGCTATGTCGGCGCACTGCTCGTCTATTTCTTCGGTCGGGAACTGCTCGGTGCACCGCAAGTAAAGCAATGCCTCATTTACCACAATACGCGACAACCACGCACGCAGAGAGCCTTCGCCCCGATAGGCAAACGATGGCAAGGCGGAGTATGCCTTGAGGTAACTCTCCTGCAGTACATCACGCATATCCTCGTCGTTGCTTACATAGCGGGAACAGACGCCCGTCAGATAGCGAACCGTTTGCCGATAGAGGCACTGAAACGCCGCTGCATCGCCCTCGTGCAGGCGATGCAGTAGTGTCTGTTCGTTGAGCGGTTCGGAATGAGGCATACCAAGCAATAGGCAGGGCGGTTATTCCACGCAGGCGTTCCACTCGAGGCGGGGATAGCCCTGTTTGGCTGCGGGGCGCATACGGAGGTCAAAGTCGATAGACTTGTCGCCCGCCGAGGACTTCCAACGAAGGGTTAGTTTTATCTTCTTGCCCTTGTCGTCCGTCTTAGCCAAGTCGTTGAGATTGAAGGCAATAAGCGCATCGCCGACACGCCCGCCCGTATCTCCGTTGGCATTGTGGCGCAACTCTACCTCATACGGGTTGTCGGGGTTCGTGCCGGTCAGCAAGTTGATATAATGCACTTTCCCCGTGTTGCCCCAATAGGTACGCAGGCGCAGCGTGAGGTAGCCGTCTTCGGCGATAGTAACCCAATCACGCACAATCTCGATAGGGGCGTTCCCATAGAGAGAATCGTTCTTGCTGCCCGCCGTCGGCACCGGCTGTTTGGTGCGGATGCTGTCTATCCAATTTACCTGCACATATTTCATGCTATCACAGGTTGTCGGCTCGGAGTAGTTCACCAACGCACGCACCTCCTTTGCACCAAAGGGCGGCTTTTGCAGGTTGCTTGCACGCAGCACGGTGGAGTCGTCCAACTGCATAAAGAACGCACTATCCCCCATAGGGCGCACCGTCACCAACGCCGTCGGGTAAGTGAGGTTGGGTTCGCTGTTGGTACAGGCAGGAAAGAACACGAGCAGCGTTGCGCCAAGCGCAAGCCCCGCAAGCAGATAAACCGTATAGACCGCGGCTCTCCACTCAAAAGATAGGTTGTGTTTCATACGAATAAAAAAATGGTTTCTACCCGTTAAATACAAAAAGGGCAGAAACCTTGCATGCGAATGTGCATTTTTTTGTGGGAATAATACAGAAAGGAGATTATTGGAGTATTCTTTCCATATTCGTGGAATAAAGCGGTTGGCAGTTGTTTCTATAAGTCTTTTTTGCGTCTTATTCCTCTACGAAATGACTTTTTTGCCACTCGTGGGGGATTTGACGATGGTTTTTGTGGTTTATTCCTCCACGAGTGGAAAATTAGGATTGTTGCATGATTGCCTCGTAATAGGGGCGAAGAAAGGCTTGTGCGCGGGTGTGTTTGGTTACCTGCTTGGTGTGATTGCCACGAATGCCCCGCTCCAAATTGTGTGTCAGGTCATACCATTTGACGGCAATGGCGGTGCGGTTACCGGAAGTGGCAATGCGCTCTAGATAGGTATCGTAGGTTTCTGTCTTGGCGTGCGTCAGCAGGCGCAGAGTCTCTACAATGTGCGTAGGAATACCCTGTTCCAAGAGGTAGGCAAAGGAGTATTCGCTGTCCTCCACCACATCGTGTAGGAAGCCTGCCACTATCTCATCCGTACAAGTCCCCATCAGCCCTACCGTCAGCGGGTGCAGGATAACGGGTTTCCCGTCCAAATCCAATTGCCCCCGATGCGCCCTTGTCGCAATCTCCAATGCTTTCTCGATTAGTTCTGAATCGGTCATAATATCTACTCTTTAATTTTATACACAACTTTATTTTCCCCAAACGCTCAATATCTGAATATATAAATCGTCGGCTCGTTTGAAAATCTCGTTCTCGTCCCAATTGTCAATTTTTAGATACTTGTCTAGTGTAACAAGTCCCGATGCTGCTTCAATGAGTCCGGGCTTATCGCCTTTACCATTCAGTTTATCCTGCCATTTACCATTACTGATAGAGGTGTTTAATTTACCGGGAATAATCGCCAAGTTGCCTAATGTGTATAAACAGTCATCTCGGTCTCGAATGGTTGTATCATCCAGTCCTGTCATATCCCAAGTCTGTTTCCATTTCTTCGGCATTAGGTGCTCCAAAGTATAGTATTTAATGCCCTTCATCACTGTGGCAGAATATGCGCCTCGACGCAGACGAGTTTCCAACATATAGAGAATACCGGTGTTTTGCTCGTTTACAAGATACTCCCCTCCCTTAAGGGCTTTTTGTATATCTATATCCTCAACAGGGGCTGTCAACC
>CAVFIY010000160.1:0-5137 GCA_963622435.1 Bacteroides uniformis
CGGTGAATACTATGGTCCGTACAGTTTTGGAAATACGGTGGATTTGGTGCTCGACTTAGTACACAAACTGTACCCTATCCGCACCTGCAATATGCCCCTATCGGACGACCAAATACGGGACGGGAAATACCGTGTATGCCTCAAATACCATTTGCACAACTGCTGTGGAATATGCGAAGCCAAACCCGAAAGCGGACAATATGCCCAATGGATTGACCAGGCACGGAAGATAATCCGCGGCGATGCGCACGAGATAGTGCGGCAGTTGTCCACCGAAATGGCAGAACTGTCCGCGCAAATGAAGTACGAAGAAGCGGGCGAGGTGAAGCGGAAATTGGACTTGGTGCAGCAGTTCTGCAGCAAGACAATTATTACCAATTCAACGGCGGGCGAAGTAGATGTGTTCGGCTACGACGAGCAGGACGACAATGTCTATATAGCCATGCTGCATGTGCACGGCGGGAGTATCGTGCAGGGGCAGACCATTGAATACAAAAAGAAGGTTGAAGAAGAACGGGAGGATATATTGGCAATGGGTATGCTCGAACTGCGGGAACGCCTGGGCAGCACGACCAAAGATGTGATAGTGCCGTTCATTCCGTCGATATACGACGAGCAGTTGCATATCTATATCGCCAATGCAGGGGATAAAAAGAAGTTGCTCGAACTGGCGATGCAGAATGTGCGGCAGTACAAGCAAGACCGACTCAAACAGTCGGACAAACTCAACCCCGAACAGCGGGCGGTGCGCATATTGGGCGAACTGCAGGCGATGCTTGCCCTCCCTACCCTACCCGCCTGGATAGACAGTTTCGACAACTCGAACATCCAAGGGACTAACGCCGTGGCGGGGTGCGTGGTGTACAAAATGGGCAAACCGAGCAAACAAGACTACAAGCGGTTTGAAATTAAGACCGTGGAGGGGGCAGACGACTACGCCAGTATGCGCGAGGTGGTGCGGCGACGCTACCAACACCTGAAAGACGAGGGAGGAAAAATGCCCGACCTGATAATTGCCGACGGCGGTATCGGACAGATGCACGCCATTCGGGAGGCGGTGGAGGAACAACTGGGGCTGCATATCCCGATTGCGGGACTGAAGAAAAACGACAAGCACCGCACGCAAACTTTGCTCTACGGGTTTCCGCCACAGGAAGTGGGTATGCCCGTCACGAGCGAAGTGTTCCGACTGATGACCCGCATACAAGATGAGGTGCACCGATTTGCCATTTCGTACCACAAAAAGAAGCGAAGTAAGGCACAGACAGCAAGCCAACTAGATGATATTCAGGGAGTTGGGGAGGCTACGAAGCAAAAAATACTGCGCCGGTTCGGCTCTCTGAAGCGTGCTTGTTCGGCAAGCGAAGAGGAATGGCAAAAACTGCTCGGAACGCACAGAGGTTCAGCGATTTACGAGCAAATAAAAGGCAAAATATCGCGCTGAGAATCGCATATTTGAAAACGACATGAGTACTTATACAATAAAACAGCAAGAAAACGGCGTACTTTTTCTGCTCAACGAGCAGGGCGAGCGTGTACCCGCCACCGATATACTCCAACAGACCGCCCCGCATCGGGTGTATGCCTTCGACGGGAAAATGGGGGCGGGGAAGACAACCTTTATCAAACAACTCTGTGAGGAGATGGGGACGGAGGATGTGGTGAACAGTCCGACCTTTGCCATTGTGAATGTATATGATGTGGCGAAACCCTACGAAGGCGAGGTGTACCACTTCGACTGCTATCGGCTGAAGGATATTCGGGAGGCGGTCGATTTCGGTGCGGAGGAGTATCTCTATTCGGGCAACTACTGTTTTATTGAGTGGCCCGAGATGATAGCGGCGCTGCTGCCCGAAGATACGGTGGAGGTGCAAATCGAGGTGCAGGAGAACGGCGACCGACTGTTGAAAATAGGAGAATGAACCGAGCGGCGACCTACATACGGCGAGCGTTTTTGTGTCTGGCGGCGGGCATTTCTGCCCTAACGGCACAGGCGGAGAATGTGGAACACGAAGATATTCTGCACATTCAGTATGGCGGTATGTGGCTGCAGGACCAATACTTCAGTCCCCTACTCTACTCGGGTATGGGTGTGGGGATAGGCAACGAGTGGTGGCAGGCGTTTCGCGTGCGCCAACAAGACAGTACGGTGGCGGTTCGCCAGACGGCGTGGAACGGTAGTTGGGAGCATGTCGGGCAGGTGGCACTGCAGTTCGATTGGCTGCTCAATACGCCCAAAACCAATCGCATATACGCCTTCGGTATGCAGGGCGGCTGGGGTGCGTACTATGTGTGGAAGTGGAAGCAGACGGGGATACAAGTTGGGTTGGGACCGTATGTAGGGCTTGATTTTATGCCCCGCTATATACTGAACAATGTGAACAAACCCTACTCGATGGATGTTGCCGCCGAGGTGGAGGCGATGGCGTTCTTCAGTTATGCCTTTGCGGGGCGGAAAACGAGTTACAGACTGCGCTACCTGGTACGGGCGAACTTAATAGGGGTGGATTTTATGCCGGACTACTGGCAGTCGTACTACGAGTTGACCGAAGGCATTGCGGGGAAAGTGCGCTGTGCGGGGATGTGGAATCATCGTTATCTCCACCACGAACTGACGCTCGATATGCAGTTCCGCCACTCCACCTGGCGGGTCGGCATACGCCACGAGTATCTGGAATACGGTGAGGCGGATATGCGCTTCAGCCGCGAGCAGGTGAGTGCGGTGATAGGGACTTGCTTCCACTATCGGTTGCATGCAAGTAAGCGTCTAACGGATTGGTAATCAGATGAAAACAGGTATTCGATATGGTCTGTTGACAGGCGTTGCTGGGGCGATTCTCCTCGGCGGCTGCACGCATCGGTTCTCCAATGCGCCCACCGAGAATACGCCCGTGGGGAACATTGAGGCACTGTGGAAAATCATCGACGAGAAGTACTGTTTTGTAGAGGAAAAAGGGGTGGATTGGGCAGCGGTGCGCGAGCAATATACGGATAGTGCCAAGCGGATAGACACGGACGAGGACGGGTGGAACATCCGCCTTTTCGACCTCATGGAGCAGATGGTCAATACCCTCCACGACGGGCATGTGAACATCTACACCGCCTTCGACATCTCGAGTTGTAAGGAATGGTACGCCGGTTATCCGGAGAACTACGACGCAGAAATAGTGGATCGGTACTACCTGCAAGGGGCGCGGTATGCGGGCGGCATGTACTATAATAAGATAGCTGGCGACAGCATCGGATACATACGCTACAGTTCGTTCTCCTCGAGCATTGGGGCGGCGAATATGTACTATGTCCTTAAGTCGTTCAAGGACTGTCGGGGAATCGTACTCGATGTGCGGCACAACGGCGGCGGCGATATTACAACCGCCTACACGCTGGCTGCCACCTTTATGAAACACGACACGCTGATAGGCTATTGGCAGCATAAAAACGGGCGCGGGCATACGGATTTTTCCTCGTTGGAACCGATACATATTCGGCAGGCGGATATGCCCAACAAGTGGTTGCGCCCCGTCGTAGTACTGCAAGACCGCCATTCCTACTCCGCCACCAACTCGTTTGTGAATGCGATGCGCTATGCGGACAATGCGCTGCTGCTCGGCGGCGTAAGCGGGGGCGGAGGCGGCATGCCGATGAGTTATGAACTGCCGATTGGCTGGGTGGTGCGCTTCTCGAGCGTGAAGATGTACGATGCCGACAAGCAGTCCATCGAAGAGGGCATCGCCCCGCATGTGTTTGATACACTGCGCAGTACGGACAAGGACGACCTGATTGAACATGCCGTGCGCATAATTAACAGAGCCTATGAACGAAAATAATATCATAGAGGTTACAAATGTGTGCAAGTCTTTTGGCACGCTGGAGGTGCTGAAAGGGGTGAACCTGCAGGTGCAGAAAGGAGAGATAGTGTCGATAGTCGGCAAAAGCGGCGCGGGAAAAACGACCCTGCTGCAGATAATCGGCACACTCGATACACCGACGAGCGGGCAAGTGCGCATCGGTGGAATCGATGTTTTTGCCCTCCGCGAGAGCGAGTTGGCGCAGTTCCGTAACCGCCATATCGGGTTTATTTTTCAGTTCCACCAGTTGCTGCCCGAGTTCACGGCGTTGGAGAATGTGATGATGCCCGCCCTTATCGCCCGCGAGAAAAATAGCGTGGCAAAAGCACGCGCCGAGCGGCTGTTGGACGAGTTGGGGCTGCACGAACGCCTGCAGCACAAGCCGAATGCGCTCTCCGGTGGGGAGAAACAGCGGGTGGCTGCGGCACGCGCCCTGATGATGTCGCCCTCTGTGATACTGGCGGACGAGCCGACGGGCAGTCTGGACGAGGCGAACAAACAGGAACTGAACAGCCTGCTGCTGCGCCTGCGCAAAGACTACGGGCAGACGATAGTGATTGTGACGCACGATAAAGAACTGGCGCATATCTCTGACCGTGTGTTGGAGATACAGGACGGACGAATGGTATGAATAGACGGATGAAACATACGGGTTTGGTAGCGGGTCTGGCGGGGGCATTGCTGCTCTCGGGCTGCCAAAAGGCAAACCGTTATTTCCCCAAGACGGCGGACATGGTGCCGCAGCGGGTGGAGATAGTGCGGTTCGACAGTGCGTTGCTCGCAGTACGCACAGACAGTATCGGGCGGGATATACGCCTGCTCTATGCGCAGTACCCCGAATTTATGCCCGTTTTTGTGGAGGATATATTGGGTATTCCGACCGCCGACACTGCCTATCTGGAGCAGGCGCTGCCGCAGTTCCTCGCCGATACCGCTTACGGTTTTGCCGAAACCAATCGCGTGGAACAAGAACGATTTGCAGATGTGTCGGATATTCAAAAGCCTATGAATGAGGCGTTTACGAGGCTTCATTATCTCTATCCCGAAATGGAAATCCCACGGGTGTATCTCTTCATATCGGGCTTCAACGCCGCCATTTATTTTATCGAAGACGGTATCGGCGTGGGGGCGGATATGTATCTCGGGAGCGACTACAAGTACTACAACCAAGTGGTGTACGACTATCAGAAGCAGACCATGCGCAAGGAGTGTATTCCCGTCGATGTGGTGAGTGCGTATCTGTTTCGTAATCTGCCTTATACGAGTACGAAGAGCCGTCTGCTCGACCA